>JAQGMP010000329.1 GCA_028292285.1 Variovorax sp.
GCGCGCTGGCCGAGCTGGTCCGGCAGTTCGACCATGCCGCGGCCGGCGAAGAATTCGCTGCGGTCGCAGGTCCATTGCAGCGGCTTCGACAAGCCAGCCAGTCCGGTGAGCTGCACGAAGCCCGCACTGCCGCCGAAGCCACCGCTGGATTCGCGCTGCAGTCCGAACACCGCGGCCTGGTCTTCCGGCTTCCAGGTGTGCACGGTGCGGCGTGCGCCGCGTGCCGTGCCCAGCTGCCATTCGACCATTGCCAGCGCGCGGAGGCGGCGCTGTCCGATGCCCTCGTGGCGCACGCTCACATGCACGACCTTGACGGCATCGTCGCGGTCCGCGAAGAAGGTGGTTTCCAGCACCAGGTTGTGGTGCAGGCACTCGAACACCGTGTAGCCCTGGCCGTGCCGCACGCGATGCCGCGCCGCGCCGGCGCCGCGGCCGGCGGGTGTCAGCGGGATCAGCTCGCGCGTGTCGACGTCCTGCAGCAGGTAATGCTCGAAGGCCGGGTCTTGCACCGGGTCGTTCGACCACGGCGTGACCTGGTTCATGCTGCTGTTGACGGCCCACGTGTAGCCGATGCCCGACTCCGACACCTGGAAACCGAACGAGGCATTGGCGATGACGTTGATCCACGGCCGCGGCGTGCGCCGGTTCAAATCGACCTCGAAGCAGAACTCGCCGGTGGCGGCGTCGAAGGCACCGTGCGGCGCCGCCACCGTCTCGGCAAGTTGCGCCGCCGAAGGCAGCGCCGACAGCGCCACGCGGGCCGGCGGCGCGACGATCGGCGCCGACACCGCGGCATCGCGCAAGGCCGCCACCTGCACTTCGAGCGCGCGGCCGTCGGCAGTGAAGACCACGCGCGCCAAGCTCGACAGCGCGGCCTTTTCGGAAGGCGCCACCTCGTGATCGCGCAGCAGATAGAAGCCGGCCGCGTCGTTGCGCGGAAAGCTGTTCTGCGTTTGTTGCGCCACGCGGTCACGCAGCGCCTCGATCTCGCGTTGCAGCGGCATCAGGTACGAGTTGGGCTCGCTGTTGAGCACCACCAGGTCGCAGGCGACGCCGCCGAATCCCCACCACGGTTGCGCGCGCAAGAGGGAGTTGATCAGCCGCATGCCGGTCATCGAATGGATGTGCACCAGCACGATCGGCTTGTCGCCCGAAATGCCGAAGCGCCAGATCTGGTGCAGGTCGATCAGGCCGCGGTCGCTCATCACGCGCGGCGTGGTGTACGTCAGGATGGTCGTGAGGTCTTGCAGCGCGAGGTTCTGCGCCGGGTCGATGGCCAGGTCGCGCAGCCGCACCTGCGCGAGCGTCGCAGCCATGCGCGTGGCGCGCTCCACGTGCATCGGCTGCAGGTAGCGGTCGATGCTCGGTATCAGCGCCTCGACGTTCTCGTCGGCCGCCGTCGCGAAGGTCACGCGCGCGGTGGCGCCGGCGGCGATCTCGAGCTTGACGCGCAGGCACGCGATGGCGTCGAGCCCGTTGATCGGCTTGCCGTCGGCAGTCAACGGCTGCGGGTCGAGCGCGGGCGTTGCCAGCGTGCGGTTGCGGCCGATGAAAGCGCGGCGGTCGACCATGCAATCGACCGACAGCACATGGGCGTCGACCGAGGCCACGAAGTGCGCGGCGGCCACCACGGCGTCGCCATGCAGGCGTGGTTTGCGCGACAGCAGCAAGGCGCGCCAGCTCGGCTCCCAGCGCGTCTCGACGAAGAGGTTGGCGAAGGCGGGATGCGCCTCGTCGGACTTCGGGTTCGACAGCACCGGCTCGAAATACGAGATGAGTTCGAGCGTGCGGCTTTCGGTGCCCGTGTTGTGGATGGCGACGGTGCGCAGCTCGGTGTCGTCTTCGGGGCTGATGAGCACGGTGGTCCGGATGTGCAGGTCTTTGGTCCTGGCGTCGAACTGCACCTGGTCGGCCAGAAAGCGGGCGCGGTAGTTCCAGTCTTCGCCGGGCGCGGGCAGGGCGGTGACCGAAGTGAGGACCCGGTCGCCGACGTCGCGCACATAGAAAAAGGTGCCATAGCTGTCGCGCAGCGGGTCGTCGCGCCATCGCGTCACGTTGAACGACCGCCACCGGCTCACGCCCGCGCCGTTGGCCCGCAGCGCGACGGTGTAGCGCCCGTTCGACAGCAGATGCGTCGGCTGAAAACCCGGCGCCGACGGGTCGACGATGCGCGGCTGGAAGACCGGCAAGGCTTCGCCTTCGGCCGGCTCGGGCGGCGTGCGCGGATCGGCACTGCCGATGATTTGCCGCGGCGTGCGTTCGTGCAGCAGCGACACATGCGCTTCGACCAGGGGCGCGCTCGCGAACCAGCGCCGCGGCGCGTCGTTGCGCAGCACGTTGCACAGCGCCACCAGCGACATGCCCTGGTGGTGCGCCATGAAGTTGCGCACGACGCTGAGCGGCTCGCCTTCGGGCTGGCGCGACACGGTGAAATCGACCGCGTCGAAAAAGCCGCACTCGCCGCGCGCGCCGAGCGCTTCGAGCCGGCGCAGATTGGCGACCGCATCGGCAGGCGCCATCAACGCCGACATCGTGCTGGCATAGGGCGCGATCACGCGATCGGTCGGCGGCGTGCGGCGCAATGCCAGGCGCGGCACGCCGAACGGCGAATATTGGTAGGCGAGCGAATGGTCTTGCGCGAAGTACGCGGATTCCGAAATGCCCCAGGGCAAGTCCTGCGCGCGGCCGTAGGCCTGCTGCTCGGTCACCGCCGCCGCGTTGGCGACCTGCAGCAGGCCGTCGTCCGGCTCCGGCATGACCAGCGCCGGCATCAGGTACTCGAACATCGAGCCCGACCATGACTTAAGGCTGGCCTTGGCGCCGACGGACAGGAACGGACGACCCAGTGCCATCCAGTGGCGTCGCGGCACATCGCCCTTGGCGATCGCCAGAAAACTCAGCAGGCGCGACTCCGACGCCAGCAGGTCGTATTAGCTCTTGTCGAGCGTGTTGTCGTCGACCCGCAAGCCGATGTTGAACAGGTGCCGCTTGGCGTCGTACAGGGCCTGGAAGTTCATGGCCGCGCAAAGGGCTTCGCAGCGTTGGGCG
>JAQGMP010000379.1 GCA_028292285.1 Variovorax sp.
CGTCGGTGTGCATGACGAACACGGCAATCTTGCCGTCGGGCGCGTCGATGCGAAGTTGATGCGTGGTGTTCGATTCCGCGCTGATGCGAGCGCCCAGCCATTCGAGATGCGCCGCGATAGCCGCCCGGATGCCGGGCTGGTGCTCGCCGATGCCGGCGGTGAAAACGAGGGCGTCGAGGCCGCCCAGCGTGGTCGCGATCGCCGCCATCTCGCGCGCGACACGCAGCGCGAACAAGGCCATCGCCTCGCGCGCTTCCGGCGCCTCGCTGTCGGCCAGCGCGCGGCTGTCCGCCGAAATCCCGGAGACACCGAGCAGCCCCGAGCGGTGATAGAGCATGTCTTCGAGCGCATCGACGGACATGCGCTTTTCCTTGAGCAAATGCAGCAGCACGCCCGGATCGAGCGCGCCGGGGCGCGTCGCCATCGGGATGCCGTCGAGCGTGGAGAACGACATGCTGGTGTCGCGGCTGACGCCGTTGTCCAGGCCGCACACGCTGGCGCCGCTCCCCAGGTGCGCGACGATGATGCGTCCGCCGACGTTGCCGTCGCGTGCCAGCTGGCCGGCGATGAACTTGTACGACAGCCCATGGAAACCGTAGCGTTTGATGCCCTGGTCGAAGAGATCGCGGGGCAGGGCGAAGCGGCGCACCAGATCGCTCTGCGTGCGGTGGAACGCGGTGTCGAACGAGGCGGATTGCGGCAGGTCAGGCCGCAGCTTTTGTACCGCACGGATCAGGCGAAGACTCTGTGGCTGATGCAGCGGCGCAAGCGGCGACAACGCGTCGATGGCGGCCAGCGTGTCGTCGGTGATTCGGGTTGCGCCATCGAACCGGTCGCCCCCATGCACCACGCGGTGCGCGACGGCCACCAACGTATCGGCTTCGAAATGCCCGGCCAGCCAGCCGAGCGTTTCGTCGATGACGCCGTGCAGATCGTCCGTCGCCAGCGACTTCAATTCGACCTTCAGCGGCCGATCGCCTTCCTCGATCTGCAGCGACAGCGGCTCGTGCCGCAGATCGATCGTGCCCTGCCCGAACGCACGGGCCTTGCCGTCTTCGATGGCGAAGAGCCCGAGCTTGATCGTCGAGGAGCCGGGGTTGAAGGTGAGGAGTACGTCGCGTGCCATAAGGACGATCTTGCAACGACTCTCGATCTGCTCGCCAGCGTCAGAGCGACGCGACCAGCGCCGCAACCGACTCGGCCGACTGCTTTTCGCCGGCGGCGACGAACAGCAGCATCGACCGCCCGGTGACGGTGTAGGTCGCCTCGGGCTCGAAGTCTTCGGGTTCCTGCGGGTCGAGTGCGGTATCGATCAATCGCGACCAATGGACGCCGTCGCCGCGTACCGGCAGCTTGAACTCGATGGCGTCCTGCCAGCTGTTGATCATGATCATCACCGTCGCATCGTTGGCCGGCCGCGCGATGGACGAGGCTTGCGCCGTGCCTTCGAGCAGCATGCCGAAGCAGCGCGTTTGCGGATCGTCCCAGTGGCCCGAATCCATTTCGGCGCCATCGGGTGCGAGCCACGTCACGTCCTTGAGTTGCGTTTCTTCCTTGACGTCGCCCGACAGGAAGCGGCCGCGGCGCAGCACCGGCAGTCCCTTGCGCAGGGCGAGAAGGCGTTGCGTGAAGCGGTTGAGCGCTTGCCCGCGTTCGTCGATCTCCCAGTGCAGCCACGAGATGTCGTCGTCCTGGCAATAGGCGTTGTTGTTGCCCTGCTGTGTGCGGCCGAACTCGTCGCCGGCCAGCACCATGGGCGTGCCTTGCGACAGCAGCAGCGTCGCCAGCATGTTGCGCTGTTGACGGGCGCGCAGATCGAGCACCGCCTCGTCGTCGGTGTCGCCTTCGACGCCGCAGTTCCACGAGCGGTTGTCGGAAGAACCATCGCGGTTGTCTTCGCCGTTGGCGTCGTTGTGCTTTTCGTTGTAGCTCACCGTGTCGGCCAGCGTGAAGCCGTCGTGCGCGGTAATGAAGTTGACGCTGGCCCACGGCCGGCGACCACGGTGGTTGAAGCGATCGCCGCTGGCCGACAGGCATTGCGCCAGTTTGGGGGCCAGTGCCTCGTCGCCTTTCCACCAGGCGCGTACGTTGTCGCGGAACTGGTCGTTCCACTCGGCCCAGCCAGGAGGAAAACCTCCCACCTGATAGCCGCCAGGGCCGATGTCCCATGGCTCGGCCACCAGCTTGACGCTGGACAGCACCGGGTCTTGCCGGCAGCTCTTCAGGAAGCCGCCGCCTTCGTCGAAGCCGTACGGCTCGCGCGCCAGGATGGTCGCCAGGTCGAAGCGGAAGCCGTCGACGCGCATTTCAGTCACCCAGTAGCGCAGGCTGTCGGTCACCATCTGCAGCACGCGCGGATGGCTCAGGTTGAGCGTGTTGCCGGTGCCGGTGTCGTTGATGTAGTAGCGCGCACCGGGGCCTTCTTCGCCATTGCCGTCTCCATTCCCGCCGGGCATCAGCCGGTAGTAGCTCGCGTTGTCGATGCCCTTGAACGACAGCGTCGGGCCGAGCTCGTTGCCTTCGGGCGTGTGGTTGTAGACCACGTCCATGATGACTTCGAGGCCGTTCTCGTGGAAGCGGTCGACCATCGCCTTGAACTCGTCGATGTTCGGGCCGTCCATGTAGCGCTGGTCGAGCGCGAAGAAGCCCATCGTGTCGTAGCCCCAGTAGTTGGTGAGGCCCTTGTCGGTCAGGAACGGCTGGTTCAAAAACATCTGGATCGGCAGCAGCTCGACGCTGGTCACACCAAGCTCGCGGATGTGCTTGATGGGGCCATCCTGTGCGAGGCCGGCGAAGGTGCCGCGCATGTGCTCGGGCACGTCGGGGCGCCGCATCGTGAAGCCGCGCACGTGGGTTTCGTAGAACACCGTCTGGTCCCAAGGCACGCGCACGTCTTGCGTCTGCTTCCACTGAAAATGCGAGTCGACCACCACGCACTTGGGCACCATGTGCGCACTGTCGCGCTCGTCGAAACTCAGGTCGGCATCTTCGTGGCCGACGGTGTAGCCGAAGAGCTCCGGCCCCCATTTGAGTTCGCCCATGTGCGCCTTGGCGTACGGGTCCATCAGCAGCTTGTGGTGGTTGAAGCGATGGCCTTTTTCAGGCTCGTAGGGGCCGTGCACGCGATAGCCGTAGCGGGCGCCGGGCTGCAAGCCGGGCACGAAGCCATGCCAGACCTCGTCGGTGTATTCGGGCAGCGTGATGCGGGCCAGCTCTTCGACGCCGGCGTCGTCGTAGATGCAGACCTCCACTTTGGTGCCGTGCGCCGTGAACAGCGCGAAGTTGACGCCCTGGCCGGTGTATGTGGCGCCCAGGGGGTGCGCCGTGCCTTCTTCGATCGAATACGTTTGTGTCATCCGGCAATCATCGCGGATGGCGGAGTCGAACCGAGGGATTTCCGGCTCGCCGGCTCGTAGGCGGAGGGCTCTTGGGGCAGGGCGGCGGCTGAATCACCATGGCGCGGAACGGTTGCTGATCCGAAGCTCAGAAAATCCAAGGCGCTGTTTATCGACTAGGCGTTGGACCGACCAGCAGGTATGGGCTCCAGCCGACGTTCAATTTTTCCCAAAGCAGTCGCCGGCCTCGCCGATTAGGCCAACAAATCGAGGCAACGAAGGTCTTCCACCGCGTGCTGAATGCGCGTGAGCTGTGGCCACCAGACATAAGCCGACATGGCTTTAGCAAACCGCGCGATCGGTGTACGCATGTGCAGAAGCACCGCGAGCCGGTAGTCTTCTTGAAGTGCCTTGCGCGAATATCCAGTCACCCCAGAAGCAGCGAGCGCTGCGTGATAACAGTCCAGCAACGGCATCTCGAAGCGCTGGCGCACCCCGCGGTCCCATTGAACGGCCATCATGTACGCAAGGTCCCAGACGCCAACGCCCAAATGCCAGCCGTCCCAATCGATGAGCTTCGGCCTGTCGGTTGCGACGTCGCGTGGCAGCATCCAGTTCCAGACGTGAGCATCCCATGAATGAGGGTCTTCCCCTGGAGTTGATCGGCCCGCTCGACGAGCGCCGGAAAGCCGAGCAGAAATCGCGCATAGGCATCTCGTGTGCGGTCATCCAAAGCATCTCCTGCCTGCGTGAACAAGCGATCACATGCCGCTTGGAGCCAAGCTGAAGACCGAAGCCGCTCCCATAGCGTAGGGCCAACGTTGTGCCACTCATTCCTGTTCCATCCAGCGGCATGGAACCGTGCTAATGCTTCTACGATGTTCGCGCTCCGCGCGAATGTTGGTGGCAATGGCGGATCGCTGGGGCGATCGTGCGAGCCTGAGAGGTCCTCCATCAGCAGCCACGTTCGCCCCGTGGGTGCGTCCACTCCACCTCCGTAGAACTCGGGAACTACGGGGCAGTTCAAGCGGCTCGCAATGTTCTCGTAGAACGGCAACTCCGGCTGCCCAAATCCGACATGAGACACCTTCAACACGGCACGAGTTGGAGCGCCGATATGTCCGTTCCATGTCAGCGTCACGCCGACCAAGTCGGAAAGATAGCCGGGAGCGTCGATGTCCCTAGACGTCGCTGACAGCAGTAATGCGCCCTCCAATTCCATGCGCCGTGAAATTTGCTCCGTCAAGAACGCCGGCGCGAGCAGGCGCTCCAAAATCAAACTGTCCAATGTGACTCCTTAGTTGGCGCGAACGACCGCTCTTGCCCGAAGGGCGACTTCACGGCCCGATCGCTCATTCCGCGAAGACTTCCTGCAGTGTGCTCAGCGTCTTGGCAAGCGTCGCGGCCGAGAGCGCGCCGCTGCGTTTGATCAGACGCCTCTTGTCGACTGCGCGAATCTGGTCCAACAGAATCAGGCCTTTCTGACCGCCATGCCGGACTGGTACGCGATACGGCGCCGGCCAACCTTTCGACGTCATCGGCGCCATGAGTACGGTACGGAGGTGGTCGTGCATTTCGGCTGGCGACACGACCACATAGGGCCGGGTCTTCTTGATTTCGCTGCCCACGGTCGGGTCCAGGTCAACCAGCCATATTTCACCGCGCACCGTGACAGGCGCTTCGGGCGCTACCACGTCAGGTCCGCATCCGCATCGTTGGCGAATTCACCCATTACCAGTTCGTTTTCGCCCGCCGCAGCGATCTGCTTGGAGGCCTCCGCCCAGCCAACGCGCACCGGGTTGGAGGGCTTTCGCAGCGTCAGCGCATTGCCCGAGAGCTCCAGTTCAATCGTCTCTTCCAGGCCCAATTGAACGATGAAAGGTTTTGGAATGATGACGCCGGTGGAACTGCCAATTTGACGGAGATTTACGAGCATGGATCAACCTGAAAAGTAGCAACGATATTGCCATTTTATAGGTGCTTCAGCTATTTGCACCTGCATCGTTGCGCCATATCGCCTCAAACCGCGACCGGGCTCCGCTCCGAAAACTGCCCGTTCCAGTACGGGTAGTAAGGGTAGGGTGGCGTCACCGCACTCGCCGCGTCGAGCTTGGCGAGCTGCGCTGCGTTTAGCTTCCAGCCGAGCGCGCCGAGGTTCTGCTGCAGCTGCGCCTCGTCGCGTGCGCCGATCAGCACGCTGGCGACGGTTGGGCGGGTCAAGAGCCAGTTCAGCGCGATCTGCGGCAGTGTCTTGCCTGTTTCTTCGGCGACTTCGTCCATCGCATCGACCACGCGGTACAGCCGCTCCTGCTCGACCGGCGGCGCGAAGCTTTCGGTGTCGTGCAAGCGGCTGCCGGCCGGCAATGGCCGGCCGCGGCGAACCTTGCCGGTGAGGCGGCCCCAGCCCAGCGGGCTCCAGACGATCGCGCCGACACCCTGGTCGATGCCGAGCGGCATCAGCTCCCATTCGTAGTCGCGGCCGATGAGCGAGTAGTAGGTCTGGTTGGCCACATAGCGCTCGGCGCCGAGACGGTCGGCTGCGGCCAGCGACTTCATCAGTTGCCAGCCCGAAAAGTTGGAGACGCCGATGTAGCGGACCTTGCCCGCTCGCACCAAGCCGTCGAGGGTCTGCACCACTTGCTCGACGGGCGTCATCGCGTCGAACGCATGCAGCTGCAGGATGTCGATGTGGTCGGTGGCGAGCCGCTTCAATGCGGCGTCGACGCCTTCGATCAAGTGCTGGCGCGACGAGCCTGCATCGTTCGGTCCGTCGCCCATGCGCAGCGACAGCTTGGTCGACACGATGGCCCTGTCGCGGCGGCCCTTGAGGGCAGCGCCGAGGATCGATTCCGATGCGCCGCTCGAATACACGTCCGCGGTGTCGAACAGGTTGACGCCGGCGTCCAGGCAGATGTCGACGATGCGCCGTGCGCCCGCCACGTCGGTGTTGCCCCAGGCGCTGAAGAGCGGACCTTGCCCGCCGAAAGTGCCTGCGCCGAAGCCGAGGGCGGGCACCTTGAAGCCCGATTTGCCGAGGTAGCGGTATTCCATGTCAGTGTCCTTTGCTCGCGAAAAAAAGGGATGTCCAGCGGATCACGTGCGGGCCGGCACGGCGTTGCCGAGCGGCCCGGTGCGCCCATCGAGCCAGCGACTCCACACCGCGAATCCGAACCCGCCGAGCGTCAGCAGCGCGGCGACCCAGCCCAGCGCTTCGAGGCCGAGCACGCTTTCGATCGTCATGCCGCCGACCCATGCGCCGAGCGCGTTGCCGAGGTTGAAGGCGGCAATGTTCAGGCTCGACGCCAGGTTCTCGCCGGCGCCGGCAGCCTTCTCCAGTACGCGGATCTGCAGCGGCGCGACGGTGGCGAAGGCGGCGACGCCGAGCACGCCCATGAAGGCGACGGCGAGCACCGGCGTGTGGATCACGAACTGCATCGCACCCAGCACGATCGCCAACGCACCGAGGGTGGCCAGCACCGCGCGCATCGGGCCGCGGTCGGCCAGCTTGCCGCCGAGGATGTTGCCGACCGCCATGCCGCCGCCGAACAGCAGCAGCACCGGCGACACCGAGGCTTCCGACAGGCCCGAGACGCGGGTCAACAACGGCTGCACATAGGTGAAGAGCGTGAAGACGCCGGCATAGCCCAGCACCGTCATCGCCAGGCCGATCAGCACCTGTGGACGCTTGAGCACGGCCAGCTCGTCGCGCAACGATGCAGGCGCGGTGTCGGCCTTGCTGCGCGGCACGAAGATCGTCAGCACGACGAAGGCGACGACGCCGATGGCCGTCACCGACCAGAAGGCAGCACGCCATCCGTAATGCAGGCCGAGCCAGGCGCCGGCCGGCACGCCGAGCAACGTGGCGGCGGTCAGGCCGGTGAACATGATCGCGATGGCAGAGGCGCGCTTGTCGGCCGGCACCAAACCGGTCGCGACCACCGAGCCGACGCCGAAGAAAGTGCCGTGCGCCAGCGAGGTGACGACCCGCGCCGCCATCAGCGATTCGTAGTTCGGTGCCAACGCACAGGCCAGATTGCCGAGCGTGAAGACGGCCATCAGCGCCAGCAGCACCGTCTTGCGGGGAAGCTTGCGGGTGGCTATGGTGAGCAGCGGCGCGCCGATGGCGACGCCGAGCGCGTAGCCCGAAATCAGCAGTCCGGCGCTGGCGATGGTGACGTGAAGGT
>JAQGMP010000394.1 GCA_028292285.1 Variovorax sp.
AACCAGAACGGATGCCGCTCGGTGTTTTCAGCGATGTCTTCGAGCGAGCAGATGCTCATGGTCGACAGCGTGAACGGAATGCCGAAAGCCTTGGCCGCCTTGGCGCCGAGGATTTCGCCGTCGGCATGCTGCATGCCGGTCATGCCGGTCGGCGCGATGGCGACGGGCATCGACACCGGCTGGCCGATCATGGTGGTGGCGGTCGAGCGGCCTTCCATGTTGACGGCTACGCGCTGGCGCAGCTTGATCTTCTGAAAGTCGCTTTCGTTGGCGCGATAGGTGCCTTCGGTCCACGAGCCCGAATCGGCATAGTCGTAGAACATGCGCGGCACGCGCTGTTTGGCGATCACTCGCAGGTCTTCGATGGTGGTGATCTTGGAAAGGTCTGGCACGGGTGGGTTTCCTTGGGCGTATGTCTCTGGTTGACTCTTCGACGCAGCCCTTCATTATCATGGCTCGACTCTTGTCACGCCCTGCAACACACCGCCGAAGCCCCGGGGCCGCAGTGCCTCAGGATCGCGTGGACCCCTTGCCGGCGCGCGCCCCGAACTTCGGCAGCAGCATGCCGACTTGTTGCCGATAGAGCTCGTAGCGCGGGCCGAACTGCGCCACCAGATCGCGCTCTTCGAACCAGATGCCGATCAGGATGTAGCCCGTACAGGCGGCGGCGAACAGCAGGTGTCCCGCCGTCATCTGCGGTGTCGCCCAGAACGCCAGCAGGAAGCCGACATAGAGCGGGTGTCGCACATGCCGGTAGAAAAGCGGCGTGTGAAAGACGGGCTCGGGCAGGGACCGACCGCGCAGGTTGACCCACACCTGCCGCAGCCCGAACAGCTCGAAATGGTTGATCAGATAAGTGCTGATCAGCAGCACGCCCCAGCCGATCCAGAAGATGCCGAACAGGACGAAGCGACCGACCGGATCGTTCACGGACCATACGATGGGCTCGCCGATGGGACGCCATTGCCAGAGCAGCAAGGCGAGCACCGCGCTGGCGGCCAATACGTAGGTGCTGCGTTCGACAGATTCGGGAATCACCTGGGTCCACCAGCGCTTGAAACCGCGTCGCGCCATGACGCTGTGCTGCACGGCAAACAGACCGAGCAGGCCGACGTCGACGACCAATGCTTCGACGAGCGGCACGGCTGCACCGCTGTCGATGGTTTTCGGGATGAGCGGCAGATTGCCGACGAAGCCGATGGCATAGACGAAAGTGGCGAGGAAGAAAACGTAGCAAGCGAGCCCGTACAGGGCAGCGAAAAAAGCCATGATGAATCTCCTTTGAAGAAACGCGGGATGAGCGCGCCCCCGACCTGCGTTCGGCAGGCCTGATGGCGCTGAAGGGAAGGGGGTGGTGTCTGCGCGCTACGGGACTTCGCAGCCCGGCGGCATGCGGGGCGGCGTAGTGCGGGGTGGTGCGCTCATCTCGCCCATGAGCGGTTCTCCAGCACCTGCGCAATGCGCAGTGCGGCGCGTGCGGCGCCATCGGTTTCGACGGGCCGGTAACGCACCGGCTCATGCATGGCAGCAAGCGCGTGGCGGGCCAACTGGTCGGGGTCGAGCGTCGCCGCATAGTCCATCGAGCGGTCGGCCGCATAGTTGGCCAGGCGCTGGCGCACATGCACGCATTGCTCGAAGTGATGCTGCAGCGGAAAGCTCAGGAACGGCCGGCGAGTGGCGACCAGTTCCATCGTGGTCGACAGCCCACCTTGCACCAATGCCAGATCGCAGCAGGCCAGATGCTCGTAGAGGTTGTGAACGTACGGCCGAAGTTCGAGCCCGGGTTGCGGCTCGAATTCGTCGGTGCCCAGGCGCGGACCCGTGACCATGATCAGGCGCAGTTCGGGCATCTCGCGCTTCATGCGCGGAAACGCGGCCGCGATGCGCCGCAACAGATGCTTGCCGGTGGCCGTGCCGCCCACGGCGGCGATGGCGATCTTCTCGCCGCTCCCGTAACCGTGTTGCGCGCGCAAGCGATCGGTATCGGCCAGTGCGCCCGGATCGAAAGGCAGGCAGTAACCGCAGTAGCAGAAGTTGCGGTCGGTCCAGTCGCGGATCGCCGGCATGCCGGGGCCGAAGGTCTGCTCGGTCACATCCTCGCGGTTGCCGACGAAGATGGCGGCGTCGCGCAGGTACGGGTAACGCTCCACACGCTCGATGTCGTCGGCATTGCGGTCGGCGCAGAGCATGGCCTCCCGTTCGTTTCCTTCCTGCATCGGCAGGCAGCCGACGAAGTCGGTGAGGAACACATAGGGCTGGCGCTTCAGTTCCGGGTTCTCGTGGTAGTAGTGGTCCACGTCCCAGGCTTCGTCGCCGATGACGATGTCGTAGTGCTCGCTCTCCATGAGGTCGACGAAGGTCATGAAGTTGCGGGTCATGATTTCGTCCATCGTGCGCAGCGCGAAAAAGGCCGACAGGTCGTGCTCGCCGGCGACCTGCTCGAAGTGCCGGCTCTCGTTGGCAAGACGCTCGGTGATCGGATGCAGCCGCTCGCCCTCGCGCTCCAGGTAGCGCGCCGCCGGGTCGACGGTGAACCAGTCGATCAAAAGATCGGGTTGCAGCTTGCGCAGCTCCCGGGCAATGGCAAGGTCGCGCTGCACATGGCCGAGGCCGATGGCACTGGAAATGAACAGGGCGCGGCGTTGCCGCTTCATGGCGCGCGTCCAGACCCGCTCGCGCGGCGCGCCGTCGACGAACTCGCGAATCGCACGGTTGAACAGCACCGGGTCGCGCGCCGCTGGCACGTGCCCGCCGCCGGCGAGGGTGAGCAATTTGGAGCCCGGCACCAGGGCATGTATCTCTTCGGCGATGGCGTAGGGAACGCGCCGGTCGTCGTCGCCGTGGATCACCAGCGTCGGGCAGGTGATGCGGCGTGCGAGCTCGCGCACGTCGTTGCCGAGCCATGCGTTGCGGCACCAGCCGAGCCACTCGGCGTTCGTGGCCCAGGCGTAGTGCACGCCGTCTTCGTAAGGCTTGGTCGAGTGCGGCTCGCTGAAGATCGTGCTCATGAACCAGTCGACATAGCCGGGCCAGTCGCTGTTCATCAACTCGCCTTCCATCTTCAGGCGCTTGGCGATTCGCTCGTCGCCCGACAGGCTGGCAGCGAGGCCGCCGGCGGTGATGACGTGCGTCACGCGCTGCGGCTGTTCGGCTGCGAGCCGCAGTGCCGTCATCGCGCCGAGCGAGTTGCCGACGAGCGCAACCCGGTCGGCACCGACGGCATCGAGTACGGCCACGAAGTCGGCAAAGAAGAGATCGAAGCTGTAGTCCTGCTGGCTCATCGGCCGGTCGGAGCGGCCGTTGCCCCGGCTGTCGGTCGTGACAACGCGAAAGTGCCGCGAGAGCCAGGGCACCGTGCCCTTGAGCATCTGGCTGTGCACGATCTGGAACGGCGGCGCAAAGGCGAGCCACGGGCCGCTCTCGCCCCAGACCGCATACCAGATCTTCACGCCGCCGCGGTCGATGAAACCTTCGCGCGCGGGTCGCACGGTGTCGAAGGGCGACGTATCGGCATCCGGCACGGCACCGGGCGCGGCCAGCGGGCCGGCGATCTTGCCGAAGCGATCGGGCAGGGAGCGGTCGGGGACGGTCATTTGCGGCTCCTTGCGCGTACGACGAGGTCGTGGGGCTCGGTGCTCGTCGTTGTCGTCGTTGCCTCGGCGGCTTCAGCGGCACTTGCAGCCCTTGCAGCCCTGGCATCGAGGGATTCCAGCAACCACTGCACCGCATCGAGCGCCGCGCGATGCTCGACGTTCTCTTCCTTCACCCCCAGCAAATCGGCGAACTCCATCCCGAGCCAGAACTCGGAGACCCAGCAGGCGATGACTTCCGGGGTGAACGGGGGCGGCAATTTCATGCCGGTGTCTTCCATGGCAGTCATGGCTTCGCGCACGCCGCCGAGCACCACCTTTTTCCAGGCCAGAAGGCGCGGCAAGAACTTGTCGCGCAACACAGGGTTGGAGAGGCTCGCGGCCCACAGTTCGGCCTGCAATCGCACGAAGCCCGAGTCGAGATCGTCCTGGTAGAAACGCCGCGCGCTCGCCCACTTTTCGGCAAAGCCTGCACTGCTCTCGTACATCGACGCCTGGCGCTCGAGAAGCCGCTGGTTGACGGCATCGAGCACGTCGATCACCAACTGGTCTTTGGTGCCGAAGTGGTAGTTGATGAGGGCGTGATTGACGCCGGCATCTTTCGCGATCTCGCGCACGCTCAGCGCCGCGTACCCCTCTTGAACGAGACGACGAAAGGTCGCGTCGAGGATGCGCATCCGCGTCTGCGTCGGGTCGCCGTCATGCAGTTTCGATGTCGCGGCGCGGGGCTTCCGGGCCGCAGGTTTGGAGGTCATCGTTCACCATGTGTTTTAAACGAGTGTTCAAAATTCTAGGCATCTGGTGATCGATGTCAACTCGGCCAAAAGTGCTGGCCCGCGCCTTGCAAGCCGGCGATGCCTGCGCCGAGCGTTTTTTACTCAACCCATCGAACAAGGAGTTACGACATGAACCGCAACGACGTCACCGAAAAGATCATCACCGCCAAAGTGTCGAAGGGCATTCAGTGGGCCGACGTGGCCGCCAGGGTCGGACTGTCGAAAGAATGGACGACCGCCGGCTGCCTCGGCCAGATGACCTTCGACGCGCAACAGGCCGTGACGGTCGGCGAAATCTTCGGTCTCACCGACGAAGAACAGAAGTGGCTGCAGGTCGTGCCGTACAAAGGCTCGCTGCCGACCGCCGTGCCGACCGATCCGCTGATCTACCGCTGGTACGAGTTGGTCAGCGTGTACGGCACGACGATCAAGGAACTCATCCACGAGGAGTTCGGCGATGGCATCATGAGCGCGATCGATTTCAGCATGGACATCCAGCGCCAGGGCGACCCGAAGGGCGACCGCGTCAACGTGGTGTTGTCGGGCAAGTTCCTGCCCTACAAGACGTACTGAGACGTACGGAGACGTGTTGAAGAACCGCCGCGAATGGTTGCGAGCAGACCGTTCCAAGGCATCCCGCCAGGAGCAACGATGTCTGCTGCCATGTTCGCCGCCCTGGGCTTTACGGTGGCGCTGCTCGTCACGACCGCGTATTTCATCATGGGCTCCATCCCGCTTCTGGTGCTGGCGCACGACACGCCGCTCGATGCCCGCTTTGTGCGTGGCTTCTTCAACACCTACTACGTGACCGCTGCGGCGATTGCGGCCGCAACAGCGATCAGCCTTGCGTGTGCGGGTCGTCCGGCACTTGCCGCGGGGGCCGCGGCGCTCGCGTTGATTGCCGTCGTCCTGCGCAAGAAAGTCATCCCCACAATGGACTCGCTCGGAGCGCAGATCGCGTCGAACGCCATGGATGCGATCCCAGGGTTCCGCAAGATGCACATCACCGCGATTCTGATCAACGTCGCGCAACTCGTGGCGATCGTCTGGAGCCTTATCGCCTTGAGCCGTCAGCTCCGTTAGCCCCGGACCAGCGGCACCGTCGTCGCGCCGACATGCAGCGTGCGGCCGGCACCGAGGCCGGCCACCACCAGCGCCACGCCGAGTCCCACGAACAACCACGCCGCCGCGGCGAAGCCGCCGGTCCACCCGTGCAGCAGGCCGACCAGCAGCGGGCCGAGCGCAGCGACCAGGTACCCAACGCCTTGCGCCATACCCGACAGGTGCGCGGCGACGTGCGCGTCGGGCGAGCGCAGCACGATGAGCGTCAGCGCCAGCGCAAAAGAGCCGCCCTGCGCGACGCCGAGCAGCACGGCCCAGACCCAGATGCCCGACAGCGGCGCCAGCAGGCAGCCCAGCATGGCCGCGATGATCAGCGCCGCCAGCACCACGGCCACGCCGACCTGGTTGCGAAACTTGACCGCGATGGCCGGCACCACGAGGCACGTCACCACCTGCGTGATGATCGACACCGACAGCACATAGCCCGCGGCCGCATCGCCGAGGCCACGCTCGCGCAGGATGGGCGCGAGCCAGCTCATCACGATGTACGCCAGTGCCGAGTGCAGGCCCATGAAGAACGTGACTTGCCACGCCAGCTTGTCGCGCCACAGGCCGCGCACCGTGTACGCTGCTTCGCTGGCGACCGGCGCGAGCGGCCAGGCTTGCGGCGCCCACAGCAACGTGACGACGCCGGCCGGCACGGCCCACAGCGCCAGCGCCCAGGTCCATCCGCCGCCGGTGGCATGTTCCAGCGGCACGGTGAAGCCGGCCGCGGCGGCGGCACCGCCGCAGACGGCCATGGTGTACAGGCCCATCATCAGCGCCGCCTGCTGCGCGAAGTCGCGCTTGACCAGGCCCGACAGCAGCACGTTCGACACCGCGATGCCGATGCCTGCGATGGCAGACGCCACGAACAGCAAGGCGACGCTGCCGCTGCCGCGCAGCAAGGTGCCGACGAAGATCAGCGCCATGCAGCCGAGCAGCGTGCGCTCGGTGCCGAAGCGGCGGCCGAGCGATGGCGCCAGCGGCGCGAAGAGGCCGAGGCAGACCACCGGCAAGGTCGTGAGCAAGCTCGCCGCGGTCGACGACAGGCCGGTGGCCGCGATGATCTCGGGCAGCACGACGGAGAGGCTGGCGAACACCGGCCGCAGGTTGAAGGCGATCAGCACGACACTGAGGCCGAGCAGCAGGCGGCGGGAGCGGGTGGTGGCGGGTGTGGGGGATGGTGCCGGCGCGTTGTCGCACTCGGCATCGATCAGCAGGTCGACGGAACTCATTGCGTCGATTAGAGCGCAGTGGCCGGAGCAGCACCGAAGCCGGTGTTGTTATCCCTTGCAAGCCATCATCGCCGGTTCACTCTGGAGAAGCACCATGGAATATCGCCTCGTCGGCGGATCGGACCTGAAGGTCTCGGTCTTGAGTCTCGGCACGGCCACCTTCGGCGGCACCAATCCCTTCTTGAAAGCGTGGGGCGAGACGGGCGTCGAAGAAGCCACGCGCCTTGTCGACATCTCGCTCGATGCCGGCGTGACACTGTTCGACAGCGCCGACTCGTACAACGACGGCCTGGCCGAAGAGATCCTCGGCAAGGCCATCGCCGGCCGGCGCGACAAGCTGCTGATCTCGACCAAGACCGCCTTCAAGGTCGGTGATGGGCCCGACAACGTCGGCACCTCGCGCCGCCGTGTGGTCGCTGCCTGCGAAGCCAGCCTGAGGCGGCTCGGCACCGACCACATCGACCTCTTGCAGATGCATGCGTTCGACGCGCTGACGCCCATCGAAGAAACGCTGGGCGCGCTCGATGAGCTGGTGCGCGCCGGCAAGGTGCGCTACATCGGCTGCTCCAATTTTTCCGGCTGGCACCTGATGAAGGCGCTGGCCATTTCGAAAGAACGGGGCTGGCCGCGCTATATCGCGCACCAGGCGTACTACTCGCTGCTCGCGCGCGAGTACGAGTGGGAGCTGATGCCGCTGGCGATCGATCAGCAAGTCGGCGCCGTGGTGTGGAGTCCGCTGTCGGGCGGTCGCTTGAGCGGCAAGGTCGGGCGCGACCAGCCGGCGCCGGAAGGCAGCCGCACGGCCACGCAAGGCGCTTTTGGGCCGGGCCTGCCGCAAGAGCAGTTCTACGAGCTGGTCGACGTGCTGCGCGAGATCGCGAAGGAAGTCGGCCACAGCGTGTCGCAGGTCTCGCTCAACTGGCTGCTGCAGCGCCCGACGGTGTCGACGCTGGTGATCGGGGCGCGCAACGAAGCGCAGCTGCGCGACAACCTCGGTGCGACGACGTTCGCGCTGTCGCCCGGGCAGATGAAGCGGCTCGACGCAGTCAGCGCCAGCGAACCGGTCTATCCGTACTGGCATCAGCGCCTGAGCTATTCGGAGCGCAATCCGCCGCCGGTGTAACGGCTATCGCCGCCTCGCTTCGGTGATGACACCGGCACCGCGCACTTCGAGCTTGATTTCGTCCTGCAGCTGGCCTCTCGCATCGACCAGCTGAATCGTGTGCCGGCCCGGCCACGGAAGCCACTGTGCGCTGGCGCCGCGCGCGAAGGGCTTGCCGTCGATTTGCCAGCGCAAGCCGGCGCCTTCGCCCGCGCCGCTCTCGAAGCGCACGCGTTGGCGGTTCGGTGGAATGTCCGGATCGAGCGCGATGATGGTGCCGTTCGACGGTGAGGTGATGCGGGCCGACGCACCATCGCGCTGCGATTGACCGGAGGTCGAGTCGAGCGCGAATTCGGCTTGTTCCGTGCCCTGCAAGAACCACTCGTCGCGTGCCGCTTCGAGCAGCCCGCCGTCGCTACCGCTGCCGAAGGTGACATGGGCGCGCACGAGCCCGGCCGGAGGTGTCGGTGCGCGGCTCGGTTCGGTGGCATGGAGGAAGTGCATCACCTCGGCCCACACCGGCGCCGCGCCGCTGGTGCCGCTCACGTCCCACATCGGCGCGCCGCTCGCATTGCCGACCCACACGCCGACCGTGTAGCGCTGCGACCAGCCGACCGCCCAGTTGTCGCGCATGTCCTTGCTCGTGCCGGTCTTCACTGCGGTCCAGAAGCGTGTGGACAAAATGCTGTCGAGCCCGAAGGTGCGCGCCCGCGCGTTCGCATCCGAAAGAATGTCCCCCACGATGAATGCGGCGCGTGCGTCCACAACCTGTAGCGCGTCGGTATTGCTCCTTCCCATACCGGGCGAAGGCTGGGATGGGGGCACCGCCCTCACATCCCCCACACGCCCTCCATTCGCCAGCGTCCGATACCCGTTCGTCAGCGACAGCAACGACACCTCCGCGCTCCCCAGCGCCAGGCTGTACCCGTAATAGTCCCCGTTCTGTTTCAACGGCACGCCCGCCGCACGCAACTGCCGCGCGAACGCCTCCGGCGACACCATGACCAGCGTGCGCACGGCGGGAACGTTGAGCGACGCCGCCAGCGCGGTGCGGACCGATACCGGCCCCTTGAACTGGCGGTCGTAGTTCTGCGGAATGTAGAGCCCGCTGGCGGTGGCGATCTGCGCGGAAGAATCGTCGAGCAGCGACGCCGCGGTGAGCCGCCGTTCGGCCAGCGCTTCGGCATAGAGCAGCGGCTTCAAGGTGGAGCCCGGCTGGCGCTGCGCCGTCACGCCGTCGACCTCTGCCGCCTGACTCAAGACGCCTGATGAGCCGACCCATGCAAGCACGTCGCCACTGGCGTTGTCGAGCACGACCAGCGCGCCGTC
>JAQGMP010000405.1 GCA_028292285.1 Variovorax sp.
AGCGCCTCTGAAAAGTTTGAACGCGAGTCGCCGACGTTGTCGGAGGCACAGCGCGTCGTGCGTCAGCGCACGCTGGTCGACCAGGACCGGGACTTCCAGCGCAAGCGCCGGGAGTTCCAGGAAGACCTGAACGCGCGCAAGAACGAAGAACTGCAGCAGGTCTACGAGCGCGCAAACCGCGTGGTCAAGCAAGTTGCCGAGGCCGAAAAGTACGACGCGATCCTGCAGGAAGCGATCTACATCAATCCCAAGCACGACATCACCGACAAGGTGATCAAGGCGTTGAACGCTTCGTCCTCGTCGCCGTCCGCGCCGGCCGCCAGCAAGTAAGGTCGCAATCGCAATCGCCATGGCAATGTCACTTGGCGCCATCGTCGACGCCTTGGGTGGCGAACTCCACGGCGATCGCGCGACACTGATCGAGCGGCTCGCGTCGCTGAAGAACGCGCAGGCGGGCGCTCTCAGCTTCCTCGGCAGTTCCAAGTACAACGACGAACTCGTTGCATCGGAGGCGGCCTGCGTGATCGTCGGACCCGCCATGCGTGAAGTCGCGGCGGCGCGCGGCGCCTTCATCGTTGCGCCCGATCCTCACTACTACTTCGCATTGCTTACGCAGTTGTGGAAGGCGCATCTTCCGCGGCCGGACGTGCCTCGCATCCACCCCAGCGCGATCATCGATCCCGGTGCGCAGATCGACCCGACAGCCCGCATCGGCGCGCTCTGCGTGATCGAACGCGGCGTGCGCATCGGCGCCGGCACGGTGCTCAAGTCGAACGTGACGGTGAGCGAAGACTGCGTCATCGGTGCCCGCTGCAATCTGTATCCGGGCGTGGTGATCGGTGCCGACGGGTTTGGCAATGCACCGCACGAAGGCAAGTGGATCAAGATAGAGCAGCTCGGGGCGGTGCGCATCGGCGACGACGTCGATATCGGCGCCAACACCTGTATCGACCGCGGCGCACTCGACGACACTGTGATCGAAGACGGTGTGAAGCTCGACAACCTGATTCAGATCGGTCACAACGTCCGGATCGGCAAGCACACGGCAATGGCCGGTTGCACCGGTGTCGCCGGCAGCACCAGCATCGGCGCGCATTGCACGATCGGTGGGCAGGGCATCATCATCGGGCATGTGACCATCGCCGACGGGGTGCATATCTCGGCCGGCACCACGGTCATGGGGTCGATCCTCAAGCCGGGTCACTACACTGGCGTGTTTCCCATCGACGACAATGCCTCCTGGCAGAAAAACGCCGCGACTGTCAGGCAGCTGCACACTCTGCGCGACCGACTCAGGGCGCTTGAAAAAGCGGCCACGCAAGACAAAAAAGTACCATGACAACGCCCGACTCCACGATCGATCCAGCGCTCGACACATCGCTCGACATCCATCAGATCCTCAAGCTGCTGCCGCACCGCTATCCGTTCTTGCTGGTGGACCGCGTGCTCTCCATGGAAAAGGGCAAGCGCATCACCGCGATCAAGAACGTGACGATGAACGAGCCTTTCTTCAACGGACACTTTCCGCACCGGCCGGTGATGCCGGGTGTGTTGATGCTCGAAGCCATGGCGCAGGCGGCGGCGCTGTTGTCGTTTCGTTCGCTCGACATGGTGCCGGACGAAAACACCATCTATTACTTTGCCGCGATCGACGGGGCACGTTTCAAACGGCCCGTGGAGCCAGGTGACCAGCTCACGCTCGAAGTTGAAATCGAACGCATGAAGGCCGGAATTTCCAAGTTCAAAGGCCGTGCGCTCGTAGGCACCGAACTCGCTTGCGAAGCGACCTTGATGTGCGCCATGCGCCAGATCAGCTGATCTTCAACGCGGCATGACGCAGGTTCATTCGACGGCGATCGTCGACCCGAAGGCTGAACTCGACGGCTCCGTCGCGGTAGGACCCTATGCGGTCATCGGGGCGCACGTGAAAATCGGCGCGGGCACGACGGTTGGCCCGCACTGCGTGATCGAAGGTCGTACGACCATCGGCCGTGACAACCACATCTTTCAGTTCGCGTCGCTCGGTGCGGTGCCGCAAGACAAAAAATATGCCGGCGAGCCGACCGAACTCGTCATAGGCGATCGGAACACTATCCGCGAGTTTTGTACCTTCAACCTCGGGGTGCCGGGCGCGGGCGGCGTTACGCGCGTAGGCCATGACAACTGGATCATGGCGTACACCCACATCGCGCACGACTGCCTCGTCGGCGACCACACCACGCTGGCGAACAACACTACGCTCGCCGGCCATGTCGAGCTCGGCGACTGGGTGACGATCGGCGGGCTGGTCGGCATCCACCAGTTCGTGAAGATCGGCGCGCATGCAATGGTCGGCTTCGCCACCGCGGTGTCGCAGGATGTGCCACCTTTCATGCTGGTCGACGGCAATCCGATGGCCGTGCGCGGCTTCAACCTGGTCGGCCTGCGGCGGCGCGGTTTCTCGCCGGAGCGACTCGCCGCAGTCAAGCAGATGCATCGCCTGCTGTATCGCCAAGGTAAAACGCTGGACGAGGCGCGTGCCGGCATTGACGCCTTGACGGCCGAGCTGCCCGATGCGGCAACCGATGTCGCACTCATGAGCGACTTCCTGGCCAGCGTCACGCGCGGTGTTGCGCGTTGAGCCGAGTGAGGCAGCCAGAAATCCGGGCCGCTGAGGCGGGCACGAACAGCAAGGCCGGCCCACGGCAGTTCGCGATGGTGGCAGGCGAGCCCTCAGGCGACCTGCTCGCCGGATTGCTGCTCGACGGACTGCAGTCCCGCTGGCCTGCGCTCAAGACGGTCGGCATCGGCGGCCCGCGCATGCTGGCCCGCGGTTTCGCAACTTGGTGGCCGCAAGAGAAGCTGGCGGTGCGTGGCTATGTCGAGGTACTGCGCCATTACGCCGAGATTTCGGGCATCCGCCGGCAACTGAAGGCTCGGCTGTTGCGCGAATGGCCCGATCTTTTCATCGGCGTCGATGCACCCGATTTCAATCTCGACCTGGAGGCCAGCCTGCGCGGGCGCGGCATCAAGACCGTGCATTTCGTGTGTCCTTCGATCTGGGCGTGGCGCGCCGACCGCATCGAAAAGATCCGTGCGGCGGCCGATCATGTGCTGTGCATCTTTCCGTTCGAGCCGGCGCTGCTGGCCGAGCAAGGGGTGTCGGCGAGCTATGTCGGCCATCCTCTGGCAGATGTGATTCCGATGAAGCCCGACCGGGCCGCAGCCCGCACGGCATTGGGGCTCGATCCGAGTGCGCCTGTCGTCGCGCTGTTGCCCGGGAGCCGCCGCTCCGAAGTGCGCTCCCTGGCTGCGCGATTCTTCGCCGCGGCAGCCCTCATGAAGCGCGTGCAACCGAACATGCAGTTCGTGGCGCCCGTCATTCCGGGCCTGCGCGCCGACGTCGCTGCGGCGCTTCAGGCCAGCGGAATGGCCGAGCAGGTGACGCTGCTCGACAGCCAGTCGCACGTTGCACTCGCCGCGTGTGACGCGACGCTGATCGCCAGCGGCACCGCGACCCTCGAGGCCGCGCTTTTCAAGCGTCCAATGGTCATTGCATACAACATGAACGGGGTCTCGTGGCGCATCATGCAGCGCAAGCAATTGCAAGCCTGGGTCGGATTGCCGAACATCCTGTGCGGCGAGTTTGTCGTGCCCGAGCTGCTGCAAGACGCCGCCACACCCGAGGCGCTGGCCGACGCGACATTGGCATGGCTGCAGGCGCCTGACAAGGTGCGAGCGCTTGAACAACGTTTTACGACGCTGCATGAGCAACTGCAGCGAGATACCCCGACACTCTGTGCCGATGCGATCCAAAAAGTTCTTGAAGGCTGAGCAGGCGCGCCTGGTTTGGGATGCGCCCGGTTTGCTTGCGGGCGTCGATGAGGCCGGCCGCGGTCCGCTGGCCGGTCCGGTGGTTGCAGCCGCCGTGATCCTCGACGATTCACGGCCGATTCGCGGGCTGGCCGACTCCAAGACGCTGACCCCGCTGCAGCGGGAGCGACTCAACGAGCAAATTCTGGCCAAAGCGCTGTGCTGCTCGATTGCGCATGCCACCGTCGAAGAA
>JAQGMP010000407.1 GCA_028292285.1 Variovorax sp.
GATGCCCATGATGCCGCCCATCGCCTGCGCCACCGGGTCGTAGGCCGGCCAGGCCGCGTAGGGGCTTTCGCCGCTGCGTGGATCGCCGAAGCCGCGCAGGGCGGCATACACGAGCTTCGGGTTGTGCCCGATGAGCTTTTCATAGCCGAGGCCGAGCCGCTCCATCACGCCCGAGCGGTAGTTCTCGACCAGCACGTCGGCCTGCTTGACCAGTCGCAGCAGCGCGGCCTTGCCGGCCGGCTTCTTGAGGTCGAGAACGACCGACTCCTTGTTGCGGTTGATGGACGCGAAGTAGCCGCCGAAGCCGCCTTCGCCGATCTTCAGCGCCCCGTCGAGATGAGGCCCCGTCCGGCGCGTCAGGTCGCCGCCGGGCGGCTCGATCTTGATGACGCGCGCACCCTGGTCGGCCAGCATCATCGTGGCGTAGGGGCCGGCGAGCATCTGCGTCAGGTCGAGTACGACCAGGCCTTCGAGAGCGCCGGCGGGTGCATTGCCCGCAGCGGTCACTTGTCGGCCCAATGGCTCTTGCGCTTGAGCAGCACGGTGCGCTCCGCCTCGACGCAGAGCTTGTCGTCCTGGTTCACGCCGTAGTGCTTGAAGCGCACGACGCCCGCGTCGGGCCGGTCGCCGTCGGTGCGCTCGAGCACTTCGCTGAAAGCGTAGAGCGTGTCGCCATGAAACACCGGATGCGACAGGCGGATCTTGTCGAGCGTGAGTTCCGCGAGGCACTGCTCGGCCGTGTCTTGCGCCGCCAGGCCCAGCACCATCGAAAGATTGATGCCGCCGAACACCACGCGCTGCGCGAAGATGCCGCGCGCATCCTGCTTCATCACATGCTCGTTGAAATGGCCTTCGGCCGTGTTCATCACCATGTTGGTGATGAGCACGTTGTCCATCTCGGTCACGGTCTTGCCGCGCGCATGGCGCATGAGCTTGCCGACTTCGAAATCCTCGAAGTAGTTGTCGGCGCTGGTGAGGGTCGACGCCTTCATGCGGCCGCTCCCCGCTTGGCCTGCTTTTCGAAGGCGCGCTCGGAAATCATGGCCTCGACTTCCGATTTGCCGAGCAGGTTGGTCGCGATGATGCGTTGCTGGATTTCGGACGTGCCTTCGAAGATCTTCGTGAGCCGCGCGTCGCGCCAGTAGCGCTCCACTGCGAAGAGCTTGGTGTAGCCGGCACCGCCGAAGATCTGCATGGCCTCGGAGGTCACGCGCTCGGCCATCTCCGAGGCGAAGTACTTGACCATCGAGGCTTCCTTGTCGCAGCGGCGGCCGCTGTCGATCTGGCCGCACACGTAGTACATGAGCTGGCGCGCCGCTTCGACTTCGGTCGCCATGGTCGCAATCTTGAAACGGATCGCCTGGTATTCGGCGATCGGCATGCCGAACTGCCTGCGCTCTCCGGCATAGGCGATGGCGTCTTCGAGCGCGCCCTGTGCGAGTCCGATGGCGCGCGCCGCAGTGTGCGCGCGTGCACCCTCCAGGCCTTTGGTCATCAGGTGGAAGGCCTTGCCTTCTTCGCCTATCAGGCCTTCGGCCGGCACCCGCAGGCCGTCGAGGGCCAGCTCGAATGTCTTCCAGCCGAAGTAGCCGATCTTGGGAATCGGCGAGCCGGTCATGCCCTTGGGAAAGCTGCCGCGCTCCTTCTCGATCAGGAAGCACGACAGGCCGAGATAGCGCTTGTCCGCGCTCGGCGGCGGGGCGGTCCGCGCGAAGAGCGTGAGGTAGTCGGCGCCGTCGGCGAAGGTGCACCAGTACTTGTTGCCGGTCAGCACCCATTCGTCGCCGTCGCGCACTGCACGGCATGAAATCGATGCCAGGTCGGAGCCGGTATCTGGCTCGCTCAACGCGCTGGCGTTGAGGAATTCACCGCGCACCACGCGCGGCAGATAGCGCGCACGCATCGCCTCGGGCATCGCCGACTTGATCCAGCCGCCCTGCGCGCGCGCCACGATCGACGCCACCGACATCCAGCCGCGCGCCAGCTGTTCGCAAATGAGGCAGTACTCGAAGTAGCCGAGCCCCATGCCGCCGTATTCTTCCGGAATCATGATGCCGAAGTAGCCCATGTCGGCCAGCTTCTGCCGCAGCTCCATCGGGATTTCGCCATCGGGGCCGTCGAGCTTGTTGGCCACCGGCAGCACTTCCTTCATCGTGAAATCCCGGGCCGCGTCGCGAATCATCCGACGCTCGTCCGTCATGTATCCCAGTCCATCTTCCGACATGTTCATTTCCTTGTTTTGACGAGATTCGAGCGTTTGAAAGTGATGACTTCCTCGCCCTTTTGATTGGCGCCACGCGTGTGCCAGGTCACGATGCCGTAGCCGGGGCGGTTGCTGGCGAGTCGCCCGGCGACCACCTCCGAGCGCGCATACAGCGTGTCGCCCGGGTACACCGGCGTGAGGTAGGCGAGTTCGTCGACGCCGAGAAAGGGCCCACCCCCTTCCGACAGGTCTTCGACCGAGAGGCCGAACACCGTGTTGAAGACCAGCAGCGGATTGACCGGCGTGGTCGGGTGCCCGTGCGCCACCGCGAAGGCCTCGTTCGTGTAGTGCGGGTTGTAGTGAAGCGTGAGCGTCGAGAAGAGGGTGTTGTCGGCGGCCGTCACCGTGCGTCCCCAGTGATGGACGAAACGGCGGCCCACCTCGAAATCTTCATAGCGGTTGCCGCGCGGCCGGAGGATGGCGTCGGCGTGCAGGCGCGCGACGGTGGATTCGTTGGGTGTCATCGGATGGCTTCGAGAAGTGAATCGAGCGACGGTGCGGTGTCGAGCGTGCGCACGGCCTCGACCATCCGGTCGAAGCGCTCACGTCCGATCACCGGCTCGGCAATGGCGCGCGCCTTGGTCAGCAAACGCTGCCACTGCGCATCGAGGTCGGTCGCGGGCACGGCGACATTGGCCGACTGCACCAGCGTCTTGCCGTCGCGTGTGAGCAGCTTCACGTGCGCGGTATGGCGGTCTTCGACGTCGACGAAAGTGAGCGACACCCGGCGCCGTGCATCGACATAGCGCGCGTCGACTGCCGTCGCGTCGCTGTAGAGCGCGAGCGAGGCGGTGTCGATGCCGTCGAGCGCCATCGCGGCCATGTGCTGAATCGAGAACTTGATGCCGAGGCCGGTGTCGGGTTCGGCGATGTCGCACACGCCGCGGTGGTTGATGGCCACGGTGATGTGCATCGACTCCATCGCATCGAGGTCGGCACCGTGCTGCAGGCGCAGCTGCCGGATCGCTTCCACGGCGGAGTGCGTGAGGTAGCAGGCGGCGTGGTATTTGAAGAGCGTGGCCTCGATCGCGAAGCCTTCCGTCATGCCGAGCGGCGAGGCGAATGGTTTTTGTTCGGGCGCCAGCGTGCGTGCGAAGCCCTGCTCGCACTCGATGGCGTTGTCGTTGGCCGTGAAGCCGCGGGCTGCCAGCTGCGCGGCCATCAGGCCGTTCATGGCGGCCTTGCCGGCATGCAGCGGCTTGGCCATCGTGCCGAACATGCTCTTGAGGCCGGCCGCCTGCGTCGCGGCCAGGCCGAGCGCATGGGCGGTTCGGTCGGTGTCGAGCCGTCGCAGGCTGGCGCATGCCGCCGCCGCGCCGAAGGTGCCGACCGTGCCGGTCGCATGAAAGCCGTGCAGGTAGTGGCTCGGTGCGACCATCTCGCCGACACGGCTCTCGACTTCATGGCCGATCGCCACGGCGCGCAGCAGGTCGAGGCCCGATGCGCGCTCGACTTCCGCCAGCGCGAGCGCCGCGGGCAACACGGGCACGCTGGGGTGTCCCGACATGCGCGATGCGACGTCGTCGTAGTCCAGCGCGTGGCCGGCGGCACCGTTGATGAGCGCCGCATCGTGCGGCCTGGCGCGGGTGCCGGTGGCCACCAGCACGCACGGCAGGCCAGGTGCGCCGCCGTACTCTTCGAGAAGGATGCGAACCAGCGGTTCCTGGCTCCCCGCGATGGTCGCCGCGAGCCAGTCGAGCGTCGCGTGCCGGGCCCATTCGATGGCCGTTGGAGAGATGAAGGGGGACGTGTCGCCGCCGATCCATTCGGCAAGCAGATGGGTGGCGCGGACGTGCTCGTCCGATCCGGAATGTTCGTTTTTCACGGTGTGCGTGGCCCGGTCTCGGCGGGCTTTTGTGTGGACAGATGCGCCAGTATTCAGCGGCCGCGCCACCAGAAGGATCACATATGTGATGAATGCGCGAGGGGCTCGCGGCGACACTTCATGGCATGTCGATTCCCTTTCCAGACCTCCACCCGCGCCGCTCCGCGATGTACGTTCCCGCCATCAACCAGCGCGCCATCGCCAAGGTGCGCGGGCTTGCTTGCGACGTCGTGATCTTCGATCTGGAAGACGCCGTGGCACCCGATGCGAAGGCGGCCGCGCGCGCGCAACTGGTGCAGGCTTTCGAAGTCGCGCGCCCGGATTCGCAGCGGTGGGTGATCCGTGTCAATGCGATCGCGACCCCCGATTTCGAGGAGGACATGGCAACCGTCGCGCACTGCCGGCCCGATGCCGTGCTGGTGCCCAAGATCGATTCGCCGGACGATGTGCGCGCGCTGGCGGCCGCCGCCCTCAGGCACCGCATGCCGATGGCGCTGTGGCTGATGATCGAGACCGCCGCCGCGCTCGCGATGCTCGACGACATCGTCCAGGCCGGCCTCGCTGCCCATCCCCGGCTCGACTGCCTGGTGGTCGGAACCAATGACATCGCCAAGGAAACCGGCGTTTTTCCGGGTGACGAGCGCGTCTGGCTGATGCCGTGGCTGATGTCGATCGTGCTGACTGCCAAGCGCCGCGGTGTCGCGGTACTCGACGGCGTCTGGAACGACTTTTCCGACCCGGCCGGCTTCGACGTCGAGGCGCGGCAGTCGGTCAAGATGGCGTTCGATGGCAAGACGCTGATCCACCCGTCGCAGATCGCGCCGGCCAACGCGGCGTTCTCGCCGTCGGCTGCGGCACTGGCCGAAGCCCGGGCCATCGTCGGTGCCTTTGCGCAGCCAGAGCACGCCGGGGCGGGCGTCATCAATCTCGACGGGAAGATGGTCGAGCGTTTGCACCTTGCGCAGGCAGAGCGCCTGCTGGCGAGGCAGGCCGCGATCGAGGCGCGCTAGCCGGCCGGTGTGGCCTCGGCCCGGGCGACTGCCAGCAAATTGGCGAGCAGTTCCTTGCGCCGTTTGTGCAGCCGGTCGACCGGCCCGCCGATGCCGATGCCCAGGCGCTGCCCACGGATCGGGGTGGGCAACAAGGTGGCGATCACGCCCGCGCCGGACGTTGCCAGATTGGCGGACTCGTAGTAGCCGCGTTCACGCGCCGACTCGATGGCGCGAAAGGTTTCAGCGATCTTCGCGATCGGCCATTTCGTGCCGGCCTCGGCGTTGTAGCGGCGCAGCAGCAGCCCGATCTGCGCGTCTTCCATCCGGCTCATGAGCATGATGCCGATGGCTGTTCGGTGCAGCGGGCGGAGCGTGCCCGGCGCCGGAGAAAAACGCAGCGCGTGCTCCGATTCGATGACCGAAAGATATTGCATCAGCACGCCGTTCATGCGGCCCAGCAGCACCGTCTCGCCCGTGGCGCTGGAGATCCGGCGCATCGCATCGGGCACGCCCTCTTTCTGGTCGGGCAGGCGTGTCGCCCAATCGCCGAGAAAAGAGATGCGAACCGAGGGGCAGTATTCGCGCCGCGCGGCATCGAATTCCATGTAGCCGCGCGATGCCAGCGTCTTCAGAAGCATCGACACGCTCGACTGCGGCGCACCGAGGCGTTCGACGATTTCGGCCACCCTGAGGGGGCGCCGCTCGGCATCGAACAGTTCGAGCAACTCGAAGACGCGGGCGGCTGACTTGACCATTCGAGCGAAAAATCCGGGTTGGCTAAATCTTGAACGCCCGCTGAATATCCTCCCGCACCAGATCCACATAGTCCCGATGCTTGCGGATGTACCCCGCAATGAAC
>JAQGMP010000432.1 GCA_028292285.1 Variovorax sp.
GCGGCACGGTCATGTCCATCATGGCCGACGACACCGACTTCGTGAAAGCCGGCCAGCCGCTGGTGCAGCTCGATCCGGCCGATGCCAAGGTTGCGCTCGACCAGTCCGAAGCCGCGCTGGCGCAGGCGGTGCGCCAGGTGCGCACGCTGTATGCCAACAACGGCTCGCTGGCCGCACAAGTCACGCTGCGGCAGTCGGACATCGTCCGGGCACAGAGCGATATCGCACGGGCGCAGGACGACCTGCAACGCCGCCAGGCGCTGTCGGGCAACGGGGCCGTGTCGAAAGAAGAACTGAACCACTCCGAAACCGCGCTCGCGAATGCGAAGAGCGCGCTGGCCGCCGCGCAGGCCGGCGTGGTGACCGCACGCGAACAGTTGGTCAGCAACCAGTCGCTGACCGACGGCACCAGCGTTGCCGAGCACCCCAGCGTGCTCGCCGCTGCCGCCAAGGTGCGCGAGGCGTACCTCGCCACGCAGCGTGTCGCGATGCCGGCGCCGGTCGATGGCTACGTCGCCAAGCGCACGGTGCAACTCGGCCAACGTGTGGCTGCCGGCACGCCGATGATGTCGATCGTGCCGCTCAACCAGGTGTGGGTCGACGCCAACTTCAAGGAAGTGCAGCTGCGCAACATCCGCCTCGGCCAACCCGTGAAGCTCACCGCCGACCTGTACGGCAAGAAGATCGAATACAACGGCAAGGTCGCCGGCCTCGGCGTCGGTACCGGCGCAGCCTTCGCATTGCTGCCCGCGCAGAACGCGACCGGCAACTGGATCAAGGTCGTGCAGCGGGTGCCGGTGCGCATCACGCTCGACCCCGAGCAGCTCAAATCGAGCCCGCTGCGCGTCGGCCTGTCGATGGACGCAGAAATCGACGTCAGCGCCAAGGACGGCAAGATGCTGGCCGACGCGCCACGCGCCGCGGCGCTGTCGCAGACGCAGGTCTACAGCTCGGTCGACAACGGCTCCGATGCGGTGGTGCAGCGCATCATCGCGGCGAACCTCGGTGGTGCCGTCCCCGCAGTGGCGGCCGGCGCAAAGAACCCTGCGGCGCCCGCTGCGAAGGTGACGGCGCCGGGTGCGTCATCGGCCGTGCCGCCACAAGCCAGCGCCACGCGGCCCGCTGCGGTGGCCATGTCGGGCAGCCACAGCTAGCCGCGGCCGCTTTCACGGTCGACTCGTTCTCGCGCTTTCACGCTCCCGTCTCTACGCACAGCACATACGCACGCGATGGCCACTGCTCCCGCATCCGCTCACATCGTCCACGCGCCGCTCGAAGGCGCCGCGCGCATCTGGGGCACGATCGCGCTCTCGGCCGCGACCTTCATGAACGTGCTCGACTCGTCGATCGCGAACGTGTCGCTGCCCGCCATCTCCGGCGACCTCGGCGTCAGCTCGACGCAGGGCACCTGGGTCATCACCAGCTTCGCGGTGGCCAACGCCATCGCGGTGCCGCTCACCGGGTGGCTTTCGCAGCGCTTCGGCCAGGTCAAGCTCTTCATGGCCAGCGTGATCCTGTTCATGATGGCGTCGTTCCTGTGCGGCATCGCGCCGAACATGACCACGCTCATCCTGTTTCGCGCGCTGCAGGGCTTTTGCGCCGGGCCGATGATCCCGCTGTCCCAGACCTTGCTGCTCGCGAGCTATCCACGCGCGCTCGCCGGCCTGGCGATGGCGATGTGGGCCATGACGACGCTGGTCGCACCGGTGATGGGGCCGCTGCTGGGCGGCTGGATCACCGACAACATTTCTTGGCCGTGGATCTTCTACATCAACATCCCGGTGGGCGTTCTCGCGGCGTCGATTACCTGGGTGCTGTACCGCAAACGTGACTCGACCATCGTGAAGGCGCCGATCGATTCGATCGGACTGACCTTGCTCGTGCTGTGGGTCGGCGCCATGCAGCTCATGCTCGACAAGGGCAAGGAGCTCGATTGGTTCCACTCACCCGAGGTGGTGACGATGGCTGTCGTCGCGGTGGTGGGCTTCGCCTTCTTCATCGTCTGGGAGCTGACCGACAAACATCCGGTGGTCGACCTGATGCTGTTCAAGCGCCGCAACTTCTGGTCGGGCGCTTTGGCAACCGCCGTTGGTTACGGACTGTTTTTCGGCAACGTGGTCTTGCTGCCGCTGTGGCTGCAGCAATACATGGGCTACACCGCGACGCAGGCCGGCATGGTGCTGGCACCCGTCGGCGCGCTGGCGATCGTGCTGTCGCCGCTGGTCGGGCTGACGGTCGCCAAGGTCGACCCGCGGCGCTACGTCACCTTCTCGTTTCTGGTGTTCGCGCTCGTGCTGTGGATGCGCTCCAATTTCAACACCTCGGCCGACATCGCCACCATCATGGTGCCGACGATCATCCAGGGCGTGGCGATGGCGTTCTTCTTTATCCCGCTGGTGACCATCACGCTGTCGGGCCTGACGCCCGATCGCATTCCTGCGGCCTCGGGCCTGTCGAATTTCTTGCGGATCACCGCGGGCGCGATGGGCACGTCGATCGTCACGACCGTCTGGGACAACCGCGCGACCACGCACCATGCCCAGTTGGCCGAGGCGATCAACCAGGGCAACTCGGCGGCGACCAGCACGATTTCCGGACTGCAGAGCAACGGCTTCAGCACCGACCAGGTGCTGGCGCAGATCAACCGGCTGATCGACCAGCAGTCCTTCATGCTGGCGGCCAACGACGTCTTCTATGCGTCGGCCGTGCTGTTTATCTTTTTGATTCCGCTGGTCTGGCTCGCCAAGCCCGCCAAGGGCGGTGCGAGTGCCGATGCGGCAGCCGGTGCGCATTGAGCCTTGCGCGCATCGGGCGTAGGAGGGTGCCGGGTTGCACTGCAGCATAGGCATTTGCCCCAGTAGAAAGCGCGAAAGCGCGGGATAACATGCGTCCGCGCAGCCATGGTGGCGCGCTCAAATGGACCGCATGACCGAATTTTCCTGCCAGCAACCGGGCGACCGCGCGAGATGAGCGACGTCATCCTCGAAACACGTCAGCTCACCAAGGAATTCAAAGGTTTCACCGCGGTCAGCAAGGTCGACCTGAAAGTGGTGCGGGGCTCCATCCACGCCTTGATCGGGCCGAACGGCGCGGGCAAGACCACTTGCTTCAACCTGTTGACCAAATTCCTCGAGCCGACCTCCGGCACGATCCTCTTCAACGGCCAGGACATCACCAGCGAGCGGCCCGCGCAGATCGCGCGCCGCGGCATCATCCGCTCGTTCCAGATCTCCGCGGTGTTCCCGCACCTGACCCTGCTGGAAAACGTGCGCCTGGGCCTGCAGCGCGCCCTCGGCACTTCGTACCACTTCTGGAAAAGCGAAAACTCCCTGAAGCCGCTCGACGAGCGCGCCCGTGCGCTGCTGGCCGAAGTGGGCTTGGAAGACCTCGCCGAAGAACAGACCGTCAACCTGCCGTACGGCCGCAAGCGCGCCCTGGAAATTGCTACCACGCTGGCGATGGAACCCGAGCTCATGCTGCTCGACGAACCGACGCAGGGCATGGGCCACGAAGACGTGCACCGCGTCGCCGAACTCATCAAGCGCGTGGCAGCCGGGCGCACCATTCTCATGGTCGAGCACAACATGAGCGTGGTCTCCACCATCGCCGACACCATCACCGTGCTGCAGCGCGGCGCCGTGCTGGCCGAAGGCCCCTACGCCGAAGTTTCGAAGAACCCGCTGGTGATGGAGGCCTACATGGGCACCACCGACGGGCAGTTGCAAGGCGCACATTGACATGACCGCCGCACTGGAGATCAAGGGCCTCGAAGCCTGGTACGGCGAATCGCATGTGCTGCATGGCGTCGACATGGTCGTGCAGCCGGGTGAAGTCGTCACGCTGCTGGGCCGCAACGGCGCCGGGCGCACCACCACACTGCGCGCCATCATGGGCCTGACCGGTGCGCGCAAGGGCAGCATCCAGGTCAACGGCGTCGAAACCATTTCGATGGCGACCTACCGCATCGCGCACCACGGCATCGGCTACTGCCCGGAAGAGCGCGGCATCTTCGCGAGCCTGTCGTGCGAAGAAAACCTGATGCTGCCGCCGCAACTCAAGGGCGCCGGCCCCGGCATGTCGGTCGAAGAGATCTACGAGATGTTCCCCAACCTGGCCGAGCGCCGCCACAGCCAGGGCACGCGCCTGTCGGGCGGCGAGCAGCAGATGCTGGCGGTCGCGCGCATCCTGCGCACCGGTGCCAGATTGCTGCTGCTCGACGAGATCTCCGAAGGCCTCGCACCCGTCATCGTGCAGGCACTGGCCCGCATGATCCACATGCTGCGCGGCAAGGGCTACACGGTGGTCATGGTGGAGCAGAACTTCCGCTTTGCCGCACCACTGGCCGACCGCTTCTATGTGATGGAGCACGGACGCATCGTGGAGAAGTTCGGCGCCGCCGAGCTCGAAGCCAAGATGCCGGTGCTCAACGAATTGCTCGGTGTTTGACCCCGCTCTGTTCGACCCCTTCCACTTCTTTTTTTCCTTACGGAGACTCT
>JAQGMP010000461.1 GCA_028292285.1 Variovorax sp.
GCTCGGCGACGGTGGCGACGGTGACGGCCGCCGGCATCGTCGCGCCGCTGGCCGCAGGTCTTTCACCGAATCACCTGTCGCTCGTGGTGCTGGCCGTGGGCGCTGGGTCGCTGTTCTTCTCGCACGTCAACGACGCGGGCTTCTGGCTGGTGAAGGAGTACTTCGGCCTCACCGTGCTGGAGACCATCAAGACATGGTCGTTGATGGAGACGGTTATTTCTGTGATGGGGTTGATTCTGACGCTGGCGCTGTCACTGGTGCTCTAGCTGGTGCTTTAGAAGCAAAGCGCCACACCGATCGCGCCAGCCAACTACCTGCGCAGATTTCGCTCGAAGCGCGCCAGCATCGCGCGCCAGCCGCGCTCCGCCGATGCGGGATCGTAGACAGGAAAGTCCGTCACCATCCAGCCGTGCGCTGCGCCGGCGTAGATCTCGGCGGTGTGGTTCACGCCGGCATCGCTGAAGGCCCGCGTGACGCGATCGGCCATCGCCGGCGGATAGCTGCTGTCGTTGTCTGCGCCGGCCACGTAGACCTCTGCCTTGATCCTGGGTGCCAGCAAGTGCGGACTCGTGGCTGCATCGGTTGCAAGGTTGCCGCCATGGAAGCTCGCGACTGCCGCGAAGCGGTCTGCAAAGGTTCCTGCGGCAGTGATCGCCATCCCGCCACCCATGCAAAAACCGACTGCGCCTGCCTTGCCACCCTCGACCGCGCCGCAGCCGTCGAGCGTCGCGAGAAAAGCTTCAGTGTCCTCTGCCGCCTTGTCGTTCCCGGTGGTCGCCATGAGCGGCCCGATGATGGCCATGAAGTCGCCCTTGAACACTTCCCTGGGCACCAACGGTCCGTAGGGACCGAAGCGATAAAAAAGATCGGGCAGCAGCACGGCGTAGCCCACGTCGGCGAGGCGTTGCGCCATCTCGATCGCAGCCGGCCGGATTCCGCCGGCGTCTGCGTAGAAGATGACGGGAGGCCAGCGTCCTTCGCCGGCCGGTGTCATGAGATGTGCGCCGCAGTTGCCGTCGCGTGTCTGGATGGTGATGTGTGTGCTGGGCATGGGTCACTCTATCGTCAACGCGTCCCTCACGGCTCGACCTTGAACTCCCCGTTCACGACCTTCAGCATCACGCCCGTTTCGTTCGTGTAGCCCCAATGGTCGTCGGCGGTCCAGTTCAGTACGCCGTGGGCCAGCACGGTACGGCCCATGTTCTCCAGTGCATCGCGCAATGCCGCGCGAAACTCCGGCGTGCCGGGCCTGGCCTTCTTGAGCGCCACGGGCACGGCGATTTCAAGCACCGTCAGCGCATCGGTGCCGTGGCCGGCGAACTGGTTGCGCGAGCCCGGCCCATAGGCCTGTTCGTACTGCTGCACGAAGGCGACCGCGGCCTTCTTCGACGGATGGCTGTCGGGCAACTGCGTGCCGATCATGGCGGGGCCGGAGACGACGAAGGTGCCTTCGGCATCCTTGCCGGCCGTGCGCATCAGGTCGGGCGATGCGGCGGCGTGCGTCTGGTAGATCTTGCCCTTGTAGCCGCGCTCGACGATCGCCTTTTGCGGCATGCCGGCGCCGCTGCCCGAGGCCACGATCAATATCGCGTCCGGGTTGGCCGAAGTCAGCTTGAGCGCCTGCGCCGTCACGCTGGTGTCGGCCCGCGCGAAGCGCTCGACGCCGACCACCTTGATGCCGGCCTTGACGCCCTGCTCGGTGAAAGTCTTCAGCCAGAGCTCGCCGTAGGCATCGGTGTACCCGAGAAAGCCCACCGTCTTGATGTTCTGCTTTTTCATGTGCTCGATGACCGCGTACGCCATGACGTTGTTCGACTGCGGCAATCTGAAGAACCACTTGTCCTTGCCCGGCGGCAGGCCGGCCGGCGACGTCGACAACTGCGGCGTGCCCGACTCGGCCGTGACCTCGGCCATCGGCGCAGCGACAGGTGTCGCCGAAGAGCCGACGATGACGTCGACCTTCTCTTCGGTAACCAGGCGCTGCGTGGCCTTGACGCCTGCGGTCGGGTCGCTCGCGTCGTCGAGCACGATCACTTTGAGCGTCTGGCCGGCGATGGTCTTGGGCCAGAGCGAGATCGCCTTGTTGACCGGAATGCCGAGCCCGGAAGCCGGCCCGGTGAGTGGCTGCACCACGCCGACGGTGATGTCGGCGCGGGCGGCGGTGCCCAGCATCGTCGTGGTCAGCACGGCGGCCAGGGCGGCAAGTTTGAGTGGCATGGCGAGGGTCATGGCGGGCGTCTCCTTCGGTCGACAAAGATCATGGTTATGACGGATAACCAATCTAATCTTTGGCCCGGGCGCGGCCATGAGTGCTTACCCTCGGCGCCCGGCAACCGTCAGAGCATGAGCGCCTTGAAGCTCTCCAGCGCGACCTTCGGATGAGCCGCGCCGTGGTAGATGGCCGGTATTTCGTGCTCCAGCTGCAGCAGGCCGTACACCGCATGCATCGCGCTGCGCACCGAATACTCGACGGTGAAAACCACGTCCTCCGGGATCTCCACATACTGGCCGAGCACCGCGAAGTTGCGGGTGCCGCGCGGAACGACCGCGGGCCGGTCGGTCGGCTCGCGGCGCTCGAACTGGCTCGTGATGTAAGGCAGCATCACCGGGATGACGGTGCTCGTGCGCCGCACCTCGTCGAGGATGTCCTCGAAGCCGAGCTGGTGCATCAGCTCCGTCAGGATCTCTTCGCCGCTGCAATCGGCCATCGGCTTGTCGACGTGGTCGCCCTTGTTGTCGACGAACAGCCCGTAGCCCCACAGCGTGTAGACGCCTTCGGGCTGCCCTGCAAAATGCGGTGCATGCGGCACGACGATGGACATCAGCCAGGCCGAATCCTTGAACGTCATGAGCCCGCCCGTGCCCGGCGCGTTGCCCGAGAACGCCTCGATGCGCTTCACCAGCAAGGGGCTGCGCAGCGTCACCGTGAAAGACTCCCACTTGCTCTCGTCGACATTGCCGTTGAAAGCCTGCGGACGGCCCAGCGTCGGCACCTTGCGCGCCAGGTTCTCCCACAGCGTCCAGCCGCCGTCGCGCTTGTCGCGCAGCAGGGCCGGCGCATGGTCGTTGTCGCCGCTGCGGGCGTCGGCCGTCATCGAGCCGAGGGTCGCGAAGACCAGGTCGTCGGGCCCGACACGGTGCGAGAAAAACTCGTCGCCGCGCACGCAGTGAATGGCCGTCACGCGCAACCCGTCGCCGTCGCGCGCGACGTCGGTCAGCTCCGCGAAATCCTCGAAGTCCATGTCCACCACCCTGGTGCCGAACTGAAAGGCCACGCCCTGGTGGGCAAGCCAATCCTGCATCGGCCGCACGACCGAGTCGTATTGATTCAAAGCCGTGCGCCGCACGCCGGCCAGCGTGTGGATGCGAGGCAGCTCCTGCAAAAAGCGCAGCAGATAGCGCCGCATTTCGACCGCGCTGTGCCAGTTCTGAAAAGCGAAGGTGGTGCGCCACATCGCCCAGAAGTTGGTGTCGAAAAAATGCGCTGAAAAGCAGTCTTCGATGCGCTCCGCGCCGAGCATGCGTTCGGGCGTGGCGAGCAGGCGCAGCACATCGACGCGATCGCGCGCATCGAAGCCCAAATCGGCCGCGTCGAGGATGCGGTGATGCCGGTCGATCAACCGCGCGTTGGCATGCGATTGCAAGGCTTCGTTGAAGTCCCATACGGCATCCTTCAGCGACCCTGCGCCGTCCCGGTCCGGCACCGAGTCCAGCACATTCCAAAGGCAGACATAGGCCTCTTCGGTCCACATGCGGCCGCCGCGCGTCACATAGCCTGTGTCGGCGTTGCCGGAGCCGTCCAGTGCGCCGCCCGCGACTTGCATCTCTTCGAGGATGAAGATGTCGGTGCCCTGGAATCCGCCATCGCGAATTAACAGCACGGCGGCTGAAAGAGACGCGATGCCGCCGCCGACGAGGAAGGCCCTGCGTCCGCGGTTCGAAGTTGAAGTGCTCATAAACGTAGAGGGGCCGGAGGCTTCTGGATGCGCGACGTTGCGCAGCGCCGATTGAAAGCGGCGACTGGCCGAACCGGATTGATCTGCGTCAAGCCGGCAAGCGAAGTCGCAACGCTTCGATTTTCTTGATCTGCATCAAGCCTTGCACAGACGCCTCTTCGATACTGCATTCGCGGACCCCACCGGGTTCGCCTCCAGATCCCATGCACGAAATAATCCCGGCTTCCGTGGACGCCAGCTCCATGACCTCATCGAAAGGCCGCGTCGTTTCCGTGCGCGGCGCCGTGATCGACGTGTGCTTCGACGACGGCGCTTTGCCGGCCATCCATACCGCGCTGGAAGTCGAGTGGGACCGGGGCGAGCCGCTGATGCTCGAAGTGCACGGCCATCTCGACCTGACAACCGTGCGCGCCATCGCGCTCCAGCCGACGGCGGGCCTGGCACGCAACACAGCGGTGCGCGCGACGGGTGAGTCCATCTCGGTGCCGGTCGGCGACGCGGTACTGGGGCGCCTGCTCGACGTCGTCGGCGCGGTGCGCGACCACGGGCCTGCGTTGCCGACCGACACACCACACCGCGGCATTCACGGGTTGCCGCCGACGCTGGCGCAAGGCACGTCGAACAGCGCCGTGTTCGAGACCGGCATCAAGATCATCGACCTGCTGACGCCGCTGGCACAGGGCGGCAAGGCGGCGATGTTCGGCGGCGCCGGGGTCGGCAAGACCGTGCTGGTGATGGAACTGATCCATTCCATGGTCGAGAAGTACCAGGGCATCTCGGTCTTCGCCGGCGTCGGCGAGCGGTCGCGCGAAGGCCACGAACTGCTGAACGACATGCGCGGCTCGGACGTGTTGCCGCGCACCGTGCTGGTCTACGGCCAGATGAACGAACCACCGGGCGCACGCTGGCGCGTGCCGCTGACGGCATTGACCATCGCCGAGTATTTTCGGGACCAGAAGCATCAGAACGTGCTGCTGCTGATGGACAACGTCTTCAGGTTCGTGCAGGCCGGCAGCGAAGTGTCGAGCCTGCTCGGGCGGCTGCCGTCGCGGGTCGGCTATCAGCCGACGCTGGCCACGGAAGTGGCTTCGCTGCAGGAGCGCATCGCTTCGGTCGCCGGTGCGTCGGTCACGGCGATTCAGGCGGTCTACGTGCCGGCCGACGACTTCACCGACCCGGCCGTGACGACCATCTCCAGCCACATGGACAGCATCGTGATGCTCTCGCGCGACGCGGCGGCGCAGGGCTTCTATCCGGCCATCGATCCGCTGGCGTCGTCGTCGGTGCTGCTCGATCCGCTGGTCGTCGGCGAGGTCCATTACCAGCTGGCCGAACGCGTGCGCGAAGCGCTCGCGCGGTTCAAGGAACTGCAGGACATCATTTCGCTGCTCGGCGTCGAAGAGCTGGGCGCCGAAGACCGGCTCACGGTCACGCGCGCGCGCCGGCTGCAGCGCTTTTTGACGCAGCCCTTCGCGGTGACCGAAGCGTTCACCGGCACGCCCGGCCGCAGCGTCGCGCGCGCCGACACACTGGCCGGCTGCCGCGCCATCCTCGAAGGCGAATGCGACGACTGGGCCGAGAGTTCCCTCTACATGGTCGGCACGCTCGACGAGGCACGCGAGAAGGAAAAGGCCGCTGCCGCCGCCCCTGCCGCCGCCGCCCCTGCGACGGCGCAGCCCGCATGAAGCTGCGCATCACCACACCGCTCAGTGTCGTGGTCGACGACGACCAGGTGAGCACGCTGCGCGCCGAGGACGCCAGCGGCAGCTTCGGCATCCTCGCCGGCCATGCGGACTTCTTGACCAGCCTCGCGATCTCGGTGGTGAGCTGGACGAAGGCCGAAGCCGAAGGCGAGCGAAGCTACTGCGCGGTGCGCCGCGGCGTGCTCTCGATGTCGGACGGGCAGACCATCGCCATCGCGACGCGTGAAGCGGTGCGGGGCGACGACCTCGCGACGCTCGACGAAGAGGTGCTGACCCGCTTTCGCACCGACCTCGATGCCGAGCGCGTCGAGCACGTGGCCAGCGCGCAACTTCAGCTCAACGCGATCCGGCAGTTGATGCGCCACCTGCGTTCGCGGTCGCCGATGGCATCGGGCCCGTCGGCATGAGTGCATCGCCGACACCCGAAGAAGGCGATCCGCTGGTGCACGAGACCCGCTTGCGCAGCCAGCGGCACCGCACGGCGCAGACCGAAGGCGAGCCTTCGGTGGCGCGGCGCCTCGCGCAGATCGGCGTGCTCGGCTGGATGATCGTCACGCCCACGCTGCTCGGTGCTTTTCTTGGCCGCTGGCTCGACGGCAAATTCGGCTCGGGAGTTTTCTGCACGGCGCCGCTGCTGCTGATGGGACTCGGCCTCGGATGCTGGTCGGCGTGGAAATGGATGAAGACTTCATGATCGCGGTCTTGCTGCTCGCAGCGTACTTTGCAGCGGGCCTCGGCCTGGGCCTGCTGTACTTCTATGGCCTCTGGCGCAATGCGCACCTGTTCGCGAACGGCGCGCGCATCGCCACGGTCATCGCGCTCTCGGTCGGCCGCTTCGTGCTGCTCGCCGCCGTGCTCGTGCCGGTGGCGCGGCAGGGTGCGCTGCCATTGCTCCTGACCGCGCTGGGCATCGTGATCGCCCGCTTCGTCTCTGTGCGGTATCTGCGCAACGCGGCGGCCATGCCGCTTGCCTCGCAGCATCGGGAAGGACCGGCATGATCTCGCCGCTCGCCAGCGCACCGCTGTTCCACATTGGCCCCGTGCCGATCGGTGCGGCCGTGGTCACGACCTGGGTCATCATGGCCGTGCTGGTGCTCGGTGCCATCCTCGTTCGCCGCCGGCTCAAGCTCGTACCGTCGGCCACGCAGGCCACCTTCGAGATGGTCGTGGAGGTGGTCGACAGCCAGATCCGCGACACCATGCGGGTCGCGCCGGCGCCGTACCGCGCCTTCATCGGCACGCTGTTCGTCTTCATCTTCGTGTCGAACTGGTCGTCGTTGGTGCCGTGTGTCGAGCCGCAGACCGCGCGGCTCTAAACCGATGCCGCGCTCGCCCTCCTCGTCTTTTTTTCGGTCTTCTGGTAGGGCGTGCGCGCGGGCGGCGTTCGCGGTTATCTGGCGACCTTCGCGGCGCCCAACCCGATCATGATTCCGCTCAACTTCATCGAGAGCCTGACGCGTGCCTTCTCGCTGCTGGTGCGCCTGTTCGGCAACGTGATGAGCGGCGTCTTCGTGGTGGGCATCGTCGCGTCGCTGGCCGGCCTGCTGGTGCCGATTCCGCTGATGGCGCTCGACCTGCTCACCGGCGCCGTGCAGGCCTACATCTTCGCGGTGCTGGCCATGGTCTTCATCGCCGGCGCGGTCGAGGACGACAGCCCAAACCCCACCCGCGCTGCAGGCACCAGCGGCGGCACCCCCCGACAAACTTCAGAAAAAAGGACTTCTCCATGAACTGGCTGGCATTCATCAGCATCGTCTCGGCCGCGCTCGCAGTCTCTTTCGGGGCCATCGGCCCGGCGCTGGCAGAAGGCCGCGCGGTGGCGGCCGCGATGGACGCCATCGCACGGCAGCCCGAAGCGGCCAACACGATTTCGCGAACGCTCTTCGTCGGGCTGGCAATGATCGAAACCATGGCGATCTACTGCCTGGTGATCGCGCTGCTGCTGCTCTTCGCCAACCCGCTCTTGAAGTGACACGATGACCATCGACTGGTGGACGCTCGGTTTTCAGGCCGTCAATGTTCTGGTGCTGGTCTGGCTGCTCGGGCACTTCTTCTGGAAACCGGTGGCGGCCATGATCGAACAGCGCCGCGTGGCCGCGGGGCAAACGCTGGCCGATGCCGAAGCACAGCGTGCACAAGCGGCCGCAGCGCTCGCCGACATTGCACGCACGCGGGCCGGCTTTGCGCAGGAGCGCGACACGATCCTGGCCGACGCCCGCGCCGCCGCCGAACTGGCGCACACCGCACGCATGGAAGCCGCGACGCAGCAGGCCACCGACATCGAGGCCGATGCCCACGCAGCCGCCGCCAAGGAGAAGATGGCTTCCGAAGGCGCGTGGCGCGACAGTGCGAGCGGCCTGGCGATCGACATCGCGTCGCGCTTGTGCGCGCCGTTGGCGGGGCCCGGCTTGCAAGCCGCTTTTCTGGTGCGGCTGCTCGACAAGCTGCGCGCGCTGTCCGAGGCGGAACGCCATGGCATCGCGACCGCGGGCGTGGCACTCGACATCGTCAGCGCCTCGCCGCTGGCCGCCGATGACGAAACCCGTGTTCGCCAGAAGATCGCGGAGGCGCTGGAGAGCGCACCGGGCGAAGCGCCGCAGTTCACCTTCGCCGCCGATCCCGCGCTGATCGCCGGGCTCGAACTGCGCGGCCCGCATCTGCTCGTCAGCAACAGCTGGCGCGCCGACCTGCAGCACATCCGATCGGAACTGGCCCATGACACCGCCGCCTGAAGCCGCAGCAGAAGCCGCAGCGAAAGTAGCTGCAGAAGTAGCTGCACAAGCGCCGGCAAAAACACCGGCAGCAACGCAGGCAGAAGCCTGGCTGGAGCAATCGCGCGGCAAGCTCACGGCAACCGTGCTGGCGCCCCGCGCCGAACAGATCGGCCGCGTCGAAGAAGTGGCGGACGGCATCGCCTTCGTCTCGGGCCTGCCCGACATCCGGCTCGACGAACTGCTGCGCTTCGACAAGGGCCAGTTCGGCTTTGCGCAGGTGCTGGAGCGCGACCGCATCGGCTGCGTGCTGCTCGACGCGGTCGATGCAGTCGAGGCCGGCGATGCGGTGCGCGGCAGCGGCGACGTGGTGCGCGTGCCGGTGGGGCCGGCGCTGCTCGGCCGCGTGGTCGACTCGCTCGGGCGGCCGCTCGACGGCAAGGGAGCGCTGGCGAGCCACACGATGGAGCCGATCGAGCGCCCCGCCCCCGACATCATCGATCGCGATCTGGTGACCCAGCCGGTGCAGACTGGCCTGCTGGTGATCGATGCACTGTTCGCGCTCGGGCGCGGCCAGCGCGAACTTATCGTCGGCGATCGGGCCACCGGCAAGACCACCATCGCCATCGACACCATCATCAACCAGAAAAACAGCGACATCGTTTGCGTCTACGTCGCGGTCGGCCAGAAGAGCTCGGCCGTGCGGCGCGCCATCGAGGCGATCCAGACACTGGGCGCGCCGGAGCGGTGCATCGTCGTGGTGGCCGGCGCGGCCAGTTCGGCCGGCCTGCAGTGGATCGCACCGTTCGCCGGCTTCACGATGGCGGAGTATTTTCGCGACCGCGGCCAGCATGCACTGATCGTGATCGACGACCTGAGCAAGCACGCTGCGAGCCACCGCGAAATCGCGTTGCTGACGCGCCAGTCGCCGGGCCGCGAAGCGTACCCGGGCGACGTGTTCTACGTGCATGCGCGGCTGCTGGAGCGCGCCGCCAAGCTGTCGCCGGAAAAAGGCGGTGGGTCGCTCACCGCGCTGCCGATCGCCGAGACCGACGCGGGCAACCTGAGCGCCTTCATCCCGACCAACCTGATCTCGATCACCGATGGCCAGGTCGTGCTCGATGCCAATCTGTTTCACGAAGGGCAGAAGCCCGCCGTCGACGTCGGCACCAGCGTGAGCCGGGTCGGCGGCAAGACCCAGGCGCCGGCGCTGCGCCTTGCTGCCGACACGCTGCGCCTGGACTACTCGCAGTTTCTCGAACTGGAGATGTTCACGCGCTTCGGCGGCATGGTCGAAACGCGGGTACGCAACCAGCTGGCACGCGGCACGCGCATTCGCGCCATCCTGAACCAGCCGCAGCACGCGCCGCTCCGGCTCGCCGACCAGGTCGCGCTGGTGCTGGCGGTGCAGGCCGGCTTGCTCGATGCGTTGCCGCCGGCCGCGATTGCCGACTTCAGAGCAGGCCTGGGAGAAGCCATCGACCGCGACGCGTCCGATGCCACGCGCGCCGTGCAGGACAGCGGCAAGCTGGACGACACGCAGCGCCGGTCGATGCTCGACGCATTGCGGCGCTACGCGACGGTGCGTGCGCCTGAGACAACCGCCCCGGCATCGAATCCCGCATCGGCCCCGGCATCCAGCCCATGACCGAACGCCTGGCCGACATCGATGCGCGCATCGACGGCGTGCGGCAACTGGGCGCCGTGGTCAACGCGATGCGCGGGGTCGCCGCGGCGCGCGCACAGCAGGCGCGCAACCAGCTGGCCGCGGTCGACAGCTATGCACAGACCATCGCCGTCGCGATCGGCCGCGCGCTCGACCTGGCCGATGGCGATG
>JAQGMP010000473.1 GCA_028292285.1 Variovorax sp.
TGCGCAGCTTGACCGGATAACGCTCGGGCGCGCCTTCGCGCAGCGCGGCGCATGAATCGCTCACGGGACAGAGCAAGCATGCAGGTTTGCGCGGCAGGCAGACCGTCGCGCCCAAGTCCATCAAGCCTTGCGTGTAGCGCGTGATCTCTTCTGATTCGTCCGCTGGCGGCAACAAGGCCGTGGCTTCATTCCACAACGCGCGCTCGTTGGCCGCCACGGACAAGTCATCGCCAAACGCCAGCACGCGGGTCAGCACGCGTTTGACGTTGCCATCGAGGATGGCCGCGCGCTCGCCGAAACAGAAGGCCGCGATTGCCGCGGCGGTCGATCGACCGATGCCGGGCAAGGTCTGCAGTTGCGCAGCGGTATGCGGAAACGCGCCGCCGAAGCGCTCGACGACTTCCTGCGCGCATCTGTGCATATTGCGCGCGCGGCTGTAGTAGCCGAGGCCGCTCCAGAGTCCGAATACCTCGTCCTCGGTTGCAGTCGCGAGCACAGCGACGGTCGGAAATTTCTGGAGGAAGCGCGCGAAGTAACCCAGCACGGTCACGACTTGCGTCTGCTGCAGCATGACCTCGGACAACCAGACGCGGTAGGGATCGCGCGTGTTCTGCCACGGCAAGTGGCTGCGTCCATGGGCGGCTTGCCAGCCTGCCACGCGCGTGGCAAAGGTGGGCGCCAGCCGCTCTGCGGCCGACGCGGTCAGGTCACGCGGCACTCAGTTCGCTGCGGACTGAGAAAGCGCTCGGCGCCTCGTTGCTGGTGAGCATGGCGGTGAGTTCGCGTAAGCGCTTTTGCAACTCGCCCAGGCCGCTCTCTTGCACGGCAAGCTCGGTGAGCCGCTCTTCGAGGCTGCCTGCGGCATGCTGGATGCGCTCGACTGCTTCGATGCGCTTGCCGAAGTTGCGGCGGCGCTCTTTCAACTGCGCATCGAGTTGGGCACCCGCCCCCTTGCTCCAGCGCTCGACCTCGGTCATGGCCGCTTCGTTGACCACGCGCAGGCGGCTCGCCAGCGCACGCACGAGCTTGTCGCAGAAGTCGGGTTGTGCCAGCTTGATGAGGTTGCCGACACCGAGGTACTGCGTGTGGCTGACCTCGATTTGCGTCAACTGCCGCTCGAAGCCGACCAGGTCGGGCTCGGCGGGCGCCTGCAACGTGAATCCATGTTCGGCATTCAGCTGGCGAAACGTCGCATGTAGCATGGCCTGAATCTCGGCTGTGGTCGCCTGGACTTCGCGCAGGTTGTTGCGCAGGGCATCGAAGGTTTCTGCGTAAATCTTGCGCACATTGAACTTGATGCCCGGCCGCTTCAGCGCGGCAGCGAGCCGGCCCATGTCGGCTTTGAGCGCCGTGCTGCCCAGCACCGCATAGACCTCGCGCAGCAGTTTTCCCTGGACCGAGCGCAACGCCAGGATGCGCGTGTTGCTTCCTTCGAATTCGGTCTGCTCCTGCTCGATGCGCGTGCGCATATGGCGAATGACAGAAACGTTTTTTCCGCGCAGGCCTTGCAATTCGAGCGCCTGCTCGGACAGATCGCGCTGGCGCACCGTCAATATGCGTGCGGCTTCAGCCCGCAGCGCCGAAATGCCTGAGTCGACCGCCAGCCGCAGCATGGTTTCGCGCTTGCCCAGCAAGCCTTCCCCGAGCACCGCTTCGAGCGCCGGCAAGCGGCTGGCCTGCAGCAAAGGCGGGTCACGGCGGATCTTGGCTTGCAGCCCTTTTTGCGCCGACACCGGCAGCACGCGTGCCAGCGGAACGCCCAGCAATTCGGCGGCGCCGACGCGCTGGCGTTCGATCTGGGCATCGATCTGTGCGGGCGTGCTCAGCGTGTCCCACATCGTGTCGATCTTGTTCAGCACCACGATGCGCGTTTCGCCGGCGTCGCCTTCGGTGATGAGGTGCTCGCGCCAGATCGCGAGATCGGAACGCGTCACACCGGTATCGGCACCGAGGATGAAAACGACCGCGTGCGCCTGCGGAATCAAGCTCACCGTGAGCTCTGGCTCCGCGCCGATGGCGTTCAAACCCGGCGTGTCCAGAATGACCAGGCCCTGCTCGAGCAAAGGGTGCGGCATGTTGAGCAGCGCATGACGCCACCGCGGAATTTCGACTCGGCCGCCCGAATCGCGCACCGGATTGTCGTCCGGCGTGTCGTCGCTCCAGAAGCCGAGCGCCCTGGCTTCTTCGAGCGCGACCCAACGCACTTCGGCGACCTTGTTCATCACCCCGCCGAGTTGTTCGGCGTCATCGACGTTGATCGGTATATCCGTCCAGCGCTCGGGCTCGTCGCGCCAGTGGGCCAGGGAATGGGCTTCGAGCCGCGTCTCGATCGGAAGCAGGCGCAAGCTTGGTGGTTGGCCGGCCGTGTAGCCGAGTTCCGTGGGGCACATCGTCGTACGCCCCGCGCTGGCCGGCATGATTCGGCGTCCGTAGCCAGCAAAAAATATCGCGTTGATCAGTTCCGACTTGCCGCGCGAGAACTCCGCGACAAAGGCCACCATGACCTTGCTGGTGCGCATCTGCGATTCAAGTTCGCGGAGCCGCTCAGCCACTGCCTGATCGAGCAACTCGTTTTCATTCAGCCAACCCGCAAGCCATTTCAGACGGTGCGCGAAGTTGCGTCGCCAGGCGCCGTGCTGGTCGAATTGCTGGTTGAATGAGCGGCTCAATGTGGAGATGTAAGTTGACTTACAAAATATAGCATCCAGAGGCGAAGCGGCGGGCTTTCGACCTGGACTGTTTCAGTACTTTTGACAGTTGTTGCAGAAAAATGTCGAGCGCTGGCCCTGCTTGATTTGTCGAATGGGCGTCCCGCAGACCCGGCACGGTTCACCGGCGCGCCCGTAAACAGTCGCTTCCAGCTGAAAGTGACCGGCCTGCCCGTCGATGTTCGAGAAATCCCGCAAGGTGCTGCCTCCGCGTTGCACGGCCCGTGCCAGTATTTCCCGAATCGCCGCGTGCAGCCGCAAAGCTCGCGGGCGGCTGATCCTGGAAGCGGACAGCGTCGGCCGGATCCCGGCCATGAAAAGTACTTCAGACGCATAGATGTTGCCGACGCCGACCACCACGTCGCCGGCCAACAGCACCTGCTTGATGGCAGCCTGGCGACGGTGCAAGCCGGCATGGAACGCCTCGAAATCGAAGGCTTCGCCCAGCGGCTCCATGCCCAGCCCACCGAGCAGCTTGAGCGCTAACGGCGCGCCCTCGTCTTCGACATACACGACGGCGCCGAATCGCCGTGGATCGTTCAGGCGCAGCGTGCCCTGGTCTGTCAGCAAATCGAAATGATCGTGCGGCCCCGCGGGCGCCAGCCCTGAAGTGAACCGGAGGCTGCCCGACATGCCGAGGTGCAAGAGCAAAAGTCCCTGATCCATGTCGACCAGCAAATACTTTCCCCGCCGCCGGACTGCTTTGACGGTTCGCCCTACCAACGCGTCGGGCATCACCGACAGCGCCCAGCGCAGGGGCTTTCCGACCCGCACGGCCGAGATGCGCGCGCCCGCAATGCGATCGGCGAATCCGAGGCGGGTCACTTCGACTTCAGGTAGTTCGGGCATGCAGGGCCAGGCAATCGACAAAGGCTGACACGAATTCGGGCTGGCTCCTAAGCCCTCGCTCAACGTGACGCAAAAGGCTTGCATTATTATGGTTCGATGACCTTACCGCCCCGCCGACTCCGCCTTGCGGCGGCCGCGCTTCCCGTGTTTTTGGCCATGGCCGCATACGCCCAGCCCGAACCGCCGCCCGCCGCGGCGCCGACCAGTCCGGCACCCATCATCGAACCGGCCAAACCGCCAGTGACCACGCCGGCGGCAGCGGCTGCGCCGCCGGTGGCGGAAGGCGCGTCGCCGGA
>JAQGMP010000482.1 GCA_028292285.1 Variovorax sp.
CGGCATCTTCAAAGTGAGCTTGTAGCCTGCCTTGCCTTCAGCCTCCGCCGCGGCGCGGGCTGTGCTTAGCACGTCTTCCGGAATGCCGTCGAGTTCGGCGGGCGTCGCGTAGTACGCGAACGCGTCCGTCGCGTCGAGTGCGTTCTCGCTGAACTTCTGGCTCAGTTCGGCCTGGCGCTCCTGAATTTCGGCAAAACGTTCTTTCGCAGCGCCTTGCAATTCGGCGCCGCCGAGCACGAAGTTGCGGACCGCGTTCTTGTGGGCCTGGCGTTGCTCCGGATCGAGCGTGGCGACGTCGATGGCCTTGTACTTGGCATAGAGCCGCTCGTCGGAACCCAGGCGCGTCCAGAACGCGGTAACGCGAGGCATGGCCTCGTTGTAGGCGGCGCGCAGCTCGGGAGTGTCGGCGACAGCGTTCAGATGGCCCACCGCGCCCCAAGCCCGGCTGAAGCGTTCCGATGCCACGTCCAGCACTTTGGAAATCGCCGTCCAGTCCGACGGAAACGCTGGCGCGGTCACGGTCTCGAGCGCCGCGTCCGATTCTGCAAGCAACGCATCGACCGCTGGTGCCACGTGCTCCGGCTGGATCTTGTCGAACAGCGGAAGGTCGGTGAAATCGAGAAGCGGATTGGCAAGAAGCGTATGGGTCGAAGCGGTCGTTTGGGTCATGGTGAGCATCTGGCGGCGAATCGCGGTGAGTTCAAGTAGGAAGGCGGCTTGCGGTTCAAGCCTGTGCGGTGAGAGCCTGCGAGGCGGCAGCGCGTTCCGCGGCTTCGACGGTATTGACCAGCAGCATCGTGATCGTCATCGGGCCGACACCGCCCGGCACCGGCGTGATCCAGCCGGCCACTTCCTTGACGCCCTCGAAGTCGACGTCGCCGCAGAGCTTGCCTTCGCCGGGCTCGCCCTGGGGAACGCGGTTCATGCCGACGTCGATCACCACCGCGCCGGGCTTGACCATGTCGGCCGTCAACACGTTGCGCTTGCCGACGGCCGCGACGATGACGTCGGCTTGCCGCGTCATCGCGCCGAGGTCGGCTGTGGCGCTGTGGCAGATCGTCACGGTCGCGCTCTTGGCGAGCAGCATCAACGCCATCGGCTTGCCGACGATGTTGCTGCGGCCGATGACGACAGCGTGCTTGCCGCGCAATTCATAGCCGATCGATTCGAGCATCTTCATGCAGCCGTACGGCGTGCAGGGCCAGAAACCGGGCGAGCCGGTCATCAGCGCGCCGGCGCTCGCCACATGGAAGCCGTCGACGTCCTTGGCGGGCGCGATGGCTTCGATGACCTTCTGCGCGTCGATGTGCGGCGGCAGCGGCAACTGCACCAGGATGCCGTGGATCGCGGGATCGTTGTTGAGTGCCTCGACGCGGGCCAGCAGGCCGGCTTCGGTCAGGTCGACCGGGTACTGTTCGAGCACCGAGTGCAAGCCGTTGTCCGCACAGGCCTTGACCTTGTTGCGCACATAGACCTGGCTCGCAGGGTTCTCGCCGACCAGCACCACGGCGAGGCCCGGCACCACGCCGCGGATTTTGAGGGCGGCGGCGCGTTCGGCGACTTCTGCGCGGAGCGTGCGCGACAGGGCGTTGCCGTCGATCAGTTGAGCTGTCATCGGTTTCGATTTTCCAAGTAAAAACGCCCGCTTGCGCAGGCGTTGAAGTCATCGATTGCTATGGGAGCCATAGGCATCGGGGCCGGTATCAGGCTTTGACGGGAGCCGCTTGGCCCAGCGCGATCTTCAGCAGATCGGCCACCGTGTTGGCGTTGAGCTTTTCCATGATGTTGGCGCGGTGCGCCTCGACCGTCTTGATGCTGATGCCGAGGTCGTCGGCGATCTGCTTGTTGAGCCGGCCGGCGACGATGCGTTCGAGCACCTGCGCTTCGCGGCCGGTGAGCTTGGACAACAACGCGTCGCGGCTGGCCGATTGCTGGTGCTGGGCAAAGGCGCTGCGCGCATGTTCGAGCATGCGCTCGACCAGCGTCACCAGCTCTTCGTCGTTGAACGGCTTCTGGATGAAATCCATTGCGCCCTTTTTCATCGAATCGACCGCCATCGGCACGTCGCCGTGGCCGGTGATGACGACGATCGGCAGCGGGGAGCGGCGCTCGATCAGACGGTCTTGCAGTTCGAGCCCGGTCATGCCGCCCATGCGGATGTCGACGATCAGGCAGGCGACTTCGCGCGGGTCGTAGCGGGACAGAAAAGATTCGGCGGAATCGAAGCATCGAACCCGGTAGTCCTTGCCTTCGAGCAGCCATTGCAACGAATCGCGGACTGCTTCGTCGTCGTCGACGACGTAGACCGTGCCCTTCTTCGGAATCAGACTCATGCGGGTACCTTTGCCTCGTCGCTTGCTACGGAATTGAGAGCATCCAACACCGGGATCCAGAAGGAAAAACGGCATCCGACTACATCCGGACCATTGTAGATGTTCTCCGCCTGCATCCGGCCGCGGTGCGACTCGACGATGGTGCGGCACAGGTTGAGCCCGATGCCCATGCCTTCGGGCTTGGTCGAGAAAAAGGCTTCGTACAACCTGTCCATGACTTCGGGCGCGAGACCCATGCCGGTGTCCTGCACCGAGAACTCGACGGCGCTCTGGCCTTCGATCGTTTTGGGCAGCACGCGCAACTCGACGCTGCGCCGTGCCAGCGGGCGATTCGCGTTGTCGATCGACTCGGCCGCGTTCTTCAACAGGTTGACCATGACCTGCTCGATCAGGATCGGGTCGACCTGCAGGATCGGCAGGCGCGCCGCGACGTAGTGGTTAAGCCGCACATTGCGCCGCCGCAGTTCGATGCCGGCCAGCTCCACCGCCTCGCTCACCATGGTGCTCACCTCGGCCGGCGTGCGGTTGGGTTCGCTGCGCTTCACGAAAGACCGGATGCGCTGGATGATCTGCCCCGCCCGCTGCGCCTGCTTCGAAGTCTTGTCGAGCGCGGCCAGCAGCGATTCGGAGTCGATCGTCTGCCCGCGGATACGCGACGCCATGCCGTTGCAATAGTTGGCGATGGCCGTCAGCGGCTGATTGAGTTCGTGCGCCACGCTCGACGCCATTTCACCCATCGTGATGAGCCGGCTCGCGGCCTGCGCGCGATCGGCCTGCGCTGCCGCCTGCTCTTCGGCGACGCGGCGCGGCGTGATGTCCGTGGCAATCACCATCTGCGCCAGCCGGCCGTCGACCCACGTGAGGTAGCGCGAGCGCACTTCGAGCCACTTGCCGAGTTCGAGCACGAAGATCTCGTTGTTGGCAGGCTGCGCGGTGGTGAGCGTGTCAATCGGCAGGCCGGCGAACGGGTCGACGTCGTCCAGCGCTTCGTCATGCGCCTGCGAGGCCGGCACACCGGCCTGCGCCACCATGCCCAGATGGCCGACGGTGTTGGAGCCGAACCAGAGCCGATACAGCTTGTTGGCGAATAGCAGTTCTTCGCTGCCGATCGGCGCCACCGACACGGCCGCATCGAGCGCCTCGAGCACGGTGGTGAAGCGCTCGTAAGAGGCCGACAGCTGCTCCCGGATGCGCGTCGGCTCGGTGATGTCGGTCATCGACGTCATCCAGCCGGTCTGGTGGCCACGGGCATCGATCAGCGGCGAGACGTAGAGCCGCGCATTGAAGACGCTGCTGTTCTTGCGCCGCACCCGCACCTGAAAGCCGCCGGGCAGGGCGCGCCCGTGCAGCTCTTCTTCGAGCCGGTCGTTCATGACCTCGCGATCGGATTCGAGCCAGTAAGGGAAGGGGGGCGCCTGGCCCACGAGTTCGGCTTCGCTCCAGCCCGTCATGGCGCAGAAGGCGGCGTTGACGTAGGTGATGCGGCCTTCCAGATCGAGCACGCGCAT
>JAQGMP010000523.1 GCA_028292285.1 Variovorax sp.
AAACAGGTGAACCGCGGCGGGCAGGAACAGCGCGAACGAGAGGCAACGCGGGCATGGAGGCGACCTTGAGAAAACTGAACGGCGGACATTACTGACCGGGCGGTTAGTAATCTAGGGTAAACCAGAAATCGTGTCAATTGCCCCGCGGCGTTCAGCAGTCCTCAGGTCCGTTGCCCAAGCTCCACCAGACGATTGCCCGGCAGGTGGAAGTAATCGGACGCGCGCCCCGCATTGCGTTGCAGCCAGCTGAACAACGCCACGCGCAGCGGGTTCATGCCCGGCAACTTTGCGGCGATGGACGCCCGCGAGGTGAAGTAAGAGGTCGTCATGGAGTCGCAGCCGATGCCTTGCTGGTAGGCAAAGATCCGGATGAATTCCGGCACGTCCGGCCGCTCCATGAAGCCATGGCGCGCGATCACCGTCCACACGCCGTGCCCCAGCGATTCGGACTCGATGCGCTGCGCGGCGTCGACCCGCGGCGTGTCGCACGGCCGCACCACGAGCACGATCACCTGATCGTGCAGCACCTGGTTGTGCTTCAGGTTATGCAGCAGCGCGTAGGGCACCGAGTCGACATCGACGCTGGGGAACACGGCGGTGCCGCGCACGCGGTGCGGCAGGTTGATCGCCAGCGATTCGATGAAAGGCTTGAGCGGCAGCCGATCGGCGGCGGCGACTTCGAGGCCGATGCGCCGTCCCTTGGCCCACGTCGTGAACACCACCATCACCACCGCGGCAACGGCGAGCGTGAGCCATCCGCCCTGCGCCACCTTCAGGCTGTTGGCAAAGACGAAGGTCAGGTCGACGATGGCGAAGAGCACCACGCCGACCACCACCGCCACGCGGTTCCAGCGCCAGAGCCCATAGGCCACCACGCCGGCCAGCAGCGTGGTCGTGACCATGGTGATCGACACCGCGATGCCGTAAGCGGCCGACAGCGCGCTCGAACTCCGAAAGCCCAGCACCAGCAGCAGCACGCCGACCATCAGCATCCAGTTGATCGCCGGCACGTAGATTTGCCCGATGGCATCGCCAGACGTTTGCACCACGCGCATGCGCGGCAGGTAGCCCATGCGCATCGCCTGCGCAGTGAGCGAGAAGGCACCGGAGATCACCGCCTGCGAAGCGATGACCGTGGCCATGGCGGCGAGCACCACCATCGGCAGCACGCTCCACGCCGGAAAAAGCCGAAAGAACGGGTTGTCCATGGCCGCGGGATTGCCGAGCACCAGCGCGCCCTGGCCGAAGTAGTTGAGCACCAATCCCGGCAGCGCAATGAAGGTCCAGGCCAGGCGAATCGGCCGGGCGCCGAAGTGGCCCATGTCGGCGTACAACGCCTCACCGCCGGTGAAGGCCAGGAAGACAGCGCCCAGCACCGGCAGCGCTTGCGCGCGATGCGTGAACAAGAAACCGAAGGCGTGCCGCGGATCGAGTGCCGCGAGCACCTGCGGCTGCTGCCATATCTGCCAAACGCCGCTCACCGCCAGCAGCAAGAACCAGAGCAGCATGACCGGCCCGAACACCTTGCCCACCACCGCCGTGCCCTTGCGCTGCACCACGAACAGCGCCACGAGAATGACGATGGTGATCGGGATCACGAAGCGCTGCAGCCCCGGCTCCAGCACCTCCATGCCTTCCACCGCCGACAGCACCGAAATGGCCGGCGTGATGAGGCTGTCGCCATAGAACATCGCCGCGCCCACGAGGCCCAGCATGCCGAGAAGCTGCCATGCCCAGGCTGGTGTGCCCGGCCCTTCCAGCGCCCGGCGGGCCAGCGCCTGCAAAGCCAGGATGCCGCCTTCGCCATCGTGGTCGGCACGCAGCACGAACACCACGTACTTGAGCGTGACCACGAACATCAGGCCCCAGAAGATGAGCGACAGCATGCCGAGCACCGAGTCCGGCGAAAACGGCACGCCGTGCTCCGGGTTCAGCGTTTCCTTGAAGGCATACAGCGGCGACGTACCGATGTCGCCGAACACCACGCCGAGCGCGGCGATCATCAGGCCAGCTCCCTTTGGCGTCGTGACCGCACCCTGCGGCGTCTTGGAAGGGGAATTCATACGGTGGGTTCAGCGTGGCGGAACGGCGAGCATAGGGCCGACCGGAGGCGATCAGGGGCCGACCGCGTGCGACGTGTGGCGACTCGCCGACAATCGCCGACGTGCCTGACCACTACGAAAATTTTCCGGTCGCGTCGTGGTTGTGCCCGCCGCGCCTGCGCCCGCCCATCGCCGCCATCTACGGCTTCGCCCGCACCGCCGACGACATTGCAGACGAAGGCGACGCGTCTCCCGATGAAAGACTGGCGGACCTGGCGGCGTTTCGCGCCGACCTGGCCGCCGTCGCATCGGGCCGTCCAGCCTCGCCACGTTGGCCCGGCGTGTTCGGCCCGCTCGCAGTCGCCATCGCCGAATTCGCCTTGCCCGAGGCGCTGCTGGCCGACCTGCTGTCCGCCTTCATGCAAGACATCGAAAAGACGCGCGACGGCGGCGCCTACGTTGACCGTGCCGAGCTGCTCGACTACTGCCGCCGCTCGGCCAACCCGGTGGGCCGGCTGCTGCTGCATCTCTATGGTGTCGACGATGCGCAGTCGCTGCGGCAGAGCGACGCCATTTGCAGCGCCCTGCAGCTCATCAACTTCTGGCAAGACCCGAGCGTCGACCTGCCGCGCGGACGCTTCTACCTGCCGCTGGCCGACTGCGCGGCGCATGGCCTGGCGCGCGAAAGCTTCGACGCCTTCAGCCCGATGTCGCCGGCGCAGCCACCACGGCAGGCGATCGCGCTGATGGAACATGAAGCCGAGTGGGCGCGCGAATTGATGCAGCAGGGCGCGCCGCTGGTTCATCGCCTGCCCGGCCGCGCCGGCTGGGAACTGCGCCTCGTCGTGCAGGGCGGCCTGCGCATCCTCGACAAGATGGAAGCCCTCGGCTTCGACACGTTCTCGCAGCGCCCGACCATCGGCAAAGGCGATGCGCCGCTGCTGGCCTGGCGAACCCTGTGGATGCGGAGACAATCGCAACCGATGAAAAAAGAAGAAGCATCCCCGCGATGACCCCCGAACAGTACGTCCAGGACAAGGCCGCTGCGTCGG
>JAQGMP010000529.1 GCA_028292285.1 Variovorax sp.
ACGCGCCGCTGAACCACGGCGTGATGAACCGCGACAAGATCGGCGAGTTCTTGAAGAGCGTGGTGCCGGCAACGCAGATCGATCAGGTGTTCGTGTGCGGCCCGTTCCAGATGAACGACGAGGCCGAGGCGGCCTTGTTGGCGGCGGGCGTGCCCGAAGAGCGCATTCACATCGAGCGCTTCGGCGTCGCGCTGCCCGCTGGCGATGCGGTCGGCGCGGTGCTGCACGAGGCGCTGCCGGGCGACGCCGAGCAGGCCCGCATCGTCATCGTGCGCGACGGGCTGCAGCGCGAAATCTCGTTCCGCAAGGGCCAGCCGAGCATCCTCGATGCCGCGTCCGCCGCCGGGCTCGAAGTGCCTTTCTCTTGCACGTCCGGCGTGTGCGGTACTTGCCGCGCCAAGCTGGTCGAAGGCGAGGTGCGGATGGAGCGCAACTTCGCGCTCGACAAGCAGGAGGTCGCCGCCGGTTTCGTGCTGACCTGCCAAGCGCATCCGCTGACCGACCGCGTCGTGCTGTCGTTCGACGAGCGTTGAAAAATGTTCACGCGATGCGGGGTCAATCCCGATAGCGACGACGCCTTCGAAGCCCTCTACTACAGCTCTTTGATTTTTCCTGTTTTGCGTTCAACCCCCTGGAGACAAGAATGAAGCTTTCGAACCCCTTGCTGCTGGCCGGCCTGCTGGCTGCGGCGCTGTCCGCGCACGCCGACATCAATGTCGGCGTCACGCTCTCGGCCACCGGCCCGGCCGCGTCGCTCGGCATCCCCGAAAAGAACACCATCGCGTTGATGCCCAAGACCATCGGCGGGCAGAAGATCAACTACATCGTGCTGGACGACGCCTCGGACACCACCGCGGCCGTGACCAACACGCGCAAGGTGCTGGCGGAGAACAAGGTCGACATCATCCTGGGCTCGACCGTCACGCCGGCCTCGCTGGCGATGGTCGACGTGGCTGCCGAAGCGCAGACGCCGATGATCTCGATGGCCGCCTCGGCGCGCATCGTCGAGCCGATGGATGCCAAGCGCAAGTGGGTCTTCAAGACGCCGCAGAACGACATCATGATGTCGCTCGCCATCGCCGAGCACATGCAGAAGATGGGCATCAAGACGGTCGGCTTCATCGGCTTCTCCGATGCGTACGGTGAAGGCTGGTCGCAGGAGTTCGCCAAGGCCGCCGGCCTCAAGGGCCTGACCGTCGTCGCCAACGAACGCTTCGCACGCTCCGACACCTCGGTCACCGGCCAGACACTCAAGCTGATGGCCGCCAAGCCCGATGCGGTGCTGGTCGCCGGCTCCGGCACACCTGCCGCGCTGCCGCAAAAAGCGCTCAAGGAACGGGGCTACACCGGCAAGATGTACCAGACGCACGGCATCGCCAATGCCGACTTCTTGCGGGTCGGCGGCAAGGATGTCGAAGGCACTTTCCTGCCTGCGGGCCCGGTGCTGGTGGCCGAGCAGTTGCCGGCATCGAACCCCGTTCGCAAGAGCGCGCAGACCTATGTCGCGGCGTACGAAGCGGCCTACGGCAAGGGGACAGTGTCGACCTTCGGCGCGCATGCGTGGGACGCCGGTCTGCTCATGACCGCCGCCGTGCCCATCGCGCTCAAGAAAGCGCAGCCGGGTACGCCGGAGTTCCGCGCGGCCCTGCGCGATGCGCTCGAACAGACCAAGGAAATGCCCGGCGCGCACGGCATCTTCACGATGTCGCCGACCGATCACCTCGGCCTCGACCAGCGCGCCCGCGTGATGGTCAAGATCGAAAACGGTGCGTGGAAATACCAGCCTTGAGGCGTGAGGGCATGGCCCTGGAAAGTAAGTAATGGACTCTCAGATCGCCCTGCTTTTGATGCAGGACGGCCTGGTCAACGGCGCGGTGTACGGGCTGATGGCGGTGGCCCTGGTGCTGGTCTTTTCGGTGACCCGCGTCATCTTCATTCCGCAGGGCGAACTGGTCGCGTTCGGTGCGTTGTCGATGGCCGCCATGCAGGCCGGGCGCATCCCGCCGACCTTGTGGCTGCTGCTCGCGCTGGCGGTCATGGTGCTGGTGGTGGAAGCGTGGCGCTGGAAGCGCGGTGCCACGGTCGACTGGACTTCGGCGCTGGTCTGGTGCGTCGCACTCCCGGCCCTGGCCTGTGCGCTGGTGCTGGCCTGGCGGCCGGCGTCGCTGTGGGCGCAAGCCGCCAACACGCTGGTCATCGTCACGCCGCTCGGACCGCTGATCTACCGGTTGGCATTCCGCCCGCTCGCCAACGCCACGGTGCTGATGCTGTTGATCGTCTCGGTCGCGCTGCACGGCGTGCTCACCGGGCTCGGCTTGCTCTTCTTCGGCGCTGAGGGTTCGCGCACGCCGGCGTTCTCCGACGCCCGTTTCGAAATCGGCGGCTTGCAGGTTAGCGGACAGTCCTTGGTGGTGGTCGGCGTGACCTTCGCACTGGTCGTTCTGCTGTTTCTTTTCTTCGGTCGCTCGATGGTCGGCAAGGCTTTGCGCGCCACCGCGATGAACCGCGTCGGCGCGCGGCTGATGGGCATCCCGACGGAGCTGTCGGGTGACGTCAGCTTTGCGCTGTCGGCGCTGATCGCAGCAGTGTCGGGCCTGCTCATCGCACCGATCACCACCGTCTACTACGACACCGGTTTTCTGATCGGCCTGAAGGGCTTCGTCGCCGCGATCGTCGGTGGACTCGGCAGCTACCCGATGGCCCTGGCCGGCGCGCTGCTGGTCGGCCAGTTGGAAGCGTTTTCGTCCTTCTGGGCCAGTGCCTTCAAGGAGGTGCTGGTGTTCACGCTGATCATTCCGGTGCTGTGGTGGCGCTCGCTGAAGAGCCATCACGTGGAGGACGAGGAATGAAGGCGAGCATCGAAAGAACGACGGACAGGCGTTGGCTCGCACGCAGCCATCTCACCGCGCTGGCCATCGTGGCGCTCGCGGCGGCGTGGGGCTTTTTGCCCGAGTTCACCGTTGTGGTGATGACCTACATCGGGCTGTATTCGCTGGTCGCTGTCGGGCTCGTGATGCTGACCGGCGTCGGCGGCTTGACGTCGTTCGGCCAGGCCGCGTTCGTCGGCGTCGGCGCCTATGCGACGGCGTGGGTCTGCACCTCGCCGATGGCGGTGGCAGCGCTCGGCGGCATCGTCGGTGCCGCGGGTCTGCCGTGGGTCGGCCTGGTGCTCGGACTCGTGTTGACGTTTGCCATCGCGTGGACGCTCGGCGCGGTCACGGTCAAGCTGTCGGGCCACTACCTGCCGCTGTGCACCATCGCCTGGGGCCTGAGCCTCTACTACCTGTTCGGCAACATGGATTTCCTCGGTGGGCAGACCGGCATCACGGGCGTGCCGCCGCTGGTCATCGCCGGCTTTTCGCTGGCGTCGCCGCGTGCCCTCGGCATCGTGGTGTGGGCCGCACTGCTCGTCGGCTTGTGGCTGCTGCACAACCTGCTCGACTCGCGCGAGGGCCGTGCCATCCGCGCGTTGAAGGGTGGGCGGTTGATGGCGGAATCGATGGGCGTCGACACGGCCCGCTACCGCATCAAGCTCTTCGTGCTGGCGGCCCTGATGGCGGCGATTTCGGGTTGGCTCTATGCGCACATGCAGCGCTTCGTGAACCCGACGCCGTTCAATCTGAACATCGGCATCGAGTACCTCTTCATGGCAGTGGTCGGTGGCTCTGGCCACTTGTGGGGCGCGGTGCTGGGCGCGACCGTCATCACGCTGCTGAAGGAGAAATTGCAGGACGTGTTGCCGAGCCTGCTGGGCACCAACGGCAACTTCGAGGTGATCGTGTTCGGCCTCTTGATGGTGCTGGTGCTGCAGCGCTTTGCCGACGGGCTGTGGCCGACCTTGGGTCGCCTGGGCCAACGGTGGTTGCGACCTGAAAACGTGCGTGCGCCACGCGATGTCGCGACGCTGGCGCAACGCGTATTGCCGGCGCGTGGTGAGGTGCTGCTGCAGGCGACCGCGGTGACCAAGCGATTCGGCGGCCTTATCGCCAACAACGCGGTCACCATGAACTGCAAGGCCGGCGAGATCCATGCGCTCATCGGCCCCAACGGCGCGGGCAAGAGCACCTTCTTCAACATGATCTCCGGCGTCGACGACCCGACCGAAGGCGAGGTCCAGCTGATGGGCCGCACCATGCAGATGCAGCCTTCGCGCGCCTTCGCCGCATTGGGCCTGAGCCGCACCTTTCAGCACGTGCGGCTGCTCGGCCAGCGCAGCGTGATCGAGAACGTGGCGCTGGGTGCGCACCGCCGCGCGCGCCGCGGCTGGCTCGCTGCAATGTTGCGGCTCGACCGTGCCGAAGAGGCCGCGTTGCTGGCCGAAGCACGCGTGCAGATCGACCGCTGTGGGCTCGGCGCGCATGCCGATTCGCCAGCCGCCTCGCTGGCGTTGGGGCAGCAGCGCGTGGTCGAGATCGCGCGTGCGCTGGCCAGCCAGCCCGCGGTGCTGCTGCTCGACGAACCTGCTGCCGGCCTGCGCCATCTGGAGAAGCGCGCGCTGGCCGATTTGCTGTCGCAACTGCGCGCCGAGGGCCTCGGCATTCTGGTGGTCGAGCACGACATGGAGTTCGTCATGAACCTGGCCGATCGCATCACCGTGTTCGAGTTCGGCACGGTCATCGCCGCCGGCACGCCGGCCGAGGTGCAGGCCGATCCGAAGGTGCTGGAGGCTTATCTCGGCGTGGCCGATGACGAGCCGGTCGAAGCCGTCGAACTCGTCGAAGCAGCGAGGGGCAACGCATGACCCCGTTGCTCCAGCTTGAAAACTTCAGCGTTTCGTATGGCGCGGTCGAAGCCGTGCACGATGTCGCGCTCGATGTGAACGAAGGCGAGATCGTCACCGTCATCGGCCCCAACGGCGCCGGCAAGACCACCTTGCTGTGTGCCGCGATGGGCTTGCTGCCGGCGAAGGGCGCGCTGTCGTTGAGCGGCGAACGCATCGCGCGGCCCAGCGTCGAAGCGATGGTCGCGCGCGGCGTGTCGCTGGTGCCGGAGCGGCGTGAGCTGTTCGCCGAGATGTCTGTGGAAGACAACCTGCTGCTCGGCGGCTTCTACCGCTGGCGCACCGGCCGGCGCGACCAGAAGGCGCGCATGGACGAGGTCTTCGGCATCTTTCCGCGGCTGCGCGAACGGCGCGGCCAGATGGCTTCGACGCTGTCGGGCGGCGAGCGCCAGATGCTCGCCATCGGCCGCGCGCTGATGGCACGGCCGCGCCTGTTGATGCTGGACGAACCTTCGCTCGGACTCGCGCCGCTGATCGTGCGCGAGGTGTTGCAGGTGGTGTCGTCGCTGCGGCAGCATGGCGTGTCGGTGCTGCTGGTCGAGCAGAACGCGCGCGCCGCGCTGCAGGTGGCCGACCGCGGCTACGTGCTCGAAATGGGCGCCGTCGCACTCACCGGCGCGGCGCGCGATCTGCTGCACGACCGGCGCATCATCGACACGTATCTCGGCATTGGCAGCCAGCGCGCCGAAGCACCAACGATCTCTTCCCAACCAAGGCAATCCACATGA
>JAQGMP010000531.1 GCA_028292285.1 Variovorax sp.
TTTAGGACAGGCTCGACCCGGGCGGCGCGCTCCTTGATGAACACTCCCATATTGTTTACCTCTGCTGAGGTGAGGCGGCCACTGAAACCAACCGCGCTGATGGCCACCATTGGAGGCGGTTTTCGTCGAGCACAGCTGCAGAAACGGCGGTTACTCCCTTCGCGAAGCTACAGTTGTCGACGGCAAACCCCACCTTTCGCGCACGATCGACTTCCTCCAGGTACTGTTCAAACGAAGGCTTGCTTTCGCAACGCAGTGCTTCAAAGTGCATGCGCAGGTCACCGGTGCTCAGCCCGGAGTGGGCCGCCATGCATCGTCCCAAGGCCGAGATATACATCGGCAATCGTTGGCCAATGTTCATGTGCACGCAAATTGCGCCATCGTTCTCCGCACGGCCAAGCAAGACAACCCTGTTACCTCGCGTGCCGTGCCACAAAGTGGCTGTAACCTCGAAGGAATTGGAAGTTTCCTGCAGGTAGGTTCGATCATCCTCACGTAGGATGCTTGCTCCAGTGCCCCATTGGCCAGTTCGGCTAACCTCACCCCGACAGGGTAGGTCTTCTTCAACTCGTCGAACCTGACCAAATTCTCGTGCGCCAGTGTCTTTAGCAGGTTGAACCACGTACTTCAGTTGAGCTCCAAGTCTCGAGCGATACGGGTGACGCCCATCGGCGTGGACGACGCTGCCAACTGGCGCAGCACTGCCAGCCCGCTTGCGGGCGCGCCGACGCGAGAACCGTGATGGCGCAGATGGCTGCGGCCTTCTAACACTTCAACGAGGTGCATCCGCACTCGGCATTGAAGATGAAATCACCCAGGGAGTTCCGGCGGCATCGGGCTGCCCGACAGCGCCTTGCTCGGGTCGAGCAGACGCTACATTGCGAGTAGCCCGTGTCCTGAAATGCCGGGGGCAAGATCATGGGGAAACGGTTTTATTATTTGCCAAAGGTGGCCGTCCTCGTCCGGCGTTCTAGAACTTCATGGATCGGGACGCGTGCCGCCTAGTTCGGCCTCAAGCGGCGCTCGTTGACGCGAGGTGCTGCCAATGCTTGAAGGTGCGCTGCCAAAGCCCGCGCCGCTGGCGACAGGCGGGCCTCGTCGTGAAAGCAGATCGCAAAGCTGCGCTGCGCCCAAGAATCGGTCAGTGGCAACACCTTCAATCCGTATGTCGGGGCGAACGGCTCCGCGACCTCACGCGGAACCACGGCGATACCGAGGTTGGCGCGAACGCAGCGCAGCGAAGCGTCAAAGGTCGAAACTACAGCGCGATAGCTGATCGGCTTGCCGATGATCGCCGCAGCTCTGGCGAGCATGGTATGGACCGCGGTCGACGCGGGCAGGCCCACATGGTCGTAGTCCAGGGTGTCCTTGAAGGCGCATTGCTTTCGGCTGGCAAGCGGATGCGCAGGGTGGGCGATGATCGCCAAACGGTCCCTGCGGTACGGCCGGGTTTGCAAACCCTCGAGGTCCGCGGCATCCCAGCAGACCGCCAGAGGCGCCAGGCCTTCACGCAAGGCGGTGACGACGTCGCGGCTTAGCGCTTCCTCGATGTCGATTCTGATCTCACGGTGTTCCGGCACCTGCAGGAACGAAGCAATGTCGTCGGGCAGGAATTCTGCGATCGATGAGACCGTAGCCAGCACGCGCACCTGGCCCTTGATCCCCTTTCCAAAATCGGCCATGTCCCGTGCGACGCGATCCGCGCCCGCGAGCATGCCGCGCGCATGTTCCAAAAGGATATCGCCCGCACCTGTGATGGCTACGCCGCGCCGGTTTCGTTCCACCAGGACGTTGCCGAGCGTGTTTTCCAGTTGAGCGATTCGCTTGCTGACTGCCGACGCAACGATGTGGTGCTGCTCGGCGGCACGGGCGATGTTGCGCGTTTCGCAAACGGCGACGAAGAGGCGAAGGCTGGTGAGATCGAGATCGTGCATGAGACTTATTCTGACGTTCCGAAACAGAACCTTAACCGTTCCAATTTAACGCTTTTCGCCTGCAAGCGGAATGCCTAAAGTCTGGTCACGGGGCCACACCGCGCGCCGACGCCGAATGCCTGGAGACATACATGACAGATCCCACCCCTCGCATGCCGCGCAGCGCGGTGATCCGCGAGGTCGGTTTGCGCGATGGCTTGCAGAGCATCGCCACGATTCTCCCCACAGCGCAAAAAATCGAGTGGATCCGCGCGGCCTACGCGGCCGGCCAACGCGAGATCGAGGTCGGCTCCTTCGTGCCCGCGCGCCTGCTGCCGCAGTTGGCCGACACAGCTGAACTGGTGGCCTTTGCCAAGTCGCTGCCGAACCTCTTCACATCCGTTCTGGTGCCCAACCTGCGCGGTGCGGAGAGCGCCATCGCCGCCGAGGCCGACCTGATGATCGTGCCGCTCTCTGCCAGCCATGCGCACAGTCTCGCCAATTTGCGCAAGACGCCCGACGACGTCGTGGCCGAGGTCGCGAAGATCCGCGCGGCCCGTGACGCTTCGGGTTCGCGAGCTCTCATCGAAGGGGGTGTTGGCACTGCATTCGGCTGCACCCTGCAAGGCTTGGTCGACAAGAGCGAAGTCTTGCGCCTGATGCAGGCCTTGCTCGACGCCGGCGCTGACCGCGTGAGCATGGCCGACACCGTTGGCTATGCCGATCCCGGCATGGTGAGTGATCTGTTCGAGGACGCATTGAAGATCGCCGGAGATCGATTTTGGTGCGGTCACTTTCACGACACACGCGGCCTTGGCCTGGCGAACGTGTACGCAGCACTGGAAGTCGGCGTCAACCGCTTTGACGCCTGCCTGGCCGGCATCGGAGGCTGTCCGCATGCGCCAGGCGCCAGCGGCAACGTTTCGACCGAAGACCTGGCCTACATGCTCGGCAGCATGAACATCGCGACAGGAATCGACATCGACCAGTTGCTCGCACTGCGCGCCCGCGTCGCGCAATGGCTTTCCGGCGAGACCCTGCACGGATCCCTCTGGCAAGCAGGGCTGCCGAAGACTTTTGGCCTTCCTGTTCAAGCCGTCCCGGCCTGAAAGCAAGAGAACTTCACAAATGACCACAACCTCCGCCCCCTTGCCGCTCGCCGGCATCCGAGTGCTCGAATTCACCCACATGGTGATGGGCCCCACCTGCGGCATGATCCTCGCCGACCTCGGCGCTGAAGTCATCAAGGTCGAGCCTCCAGGCGGCGACAAGACCCGCAAGCTGCCCGGCCTGGGCATTGGCTTTTTCCGCTCTTTTAATCGCAACAAAAAGAGCGTTGTGATCGACATTGGTACCGAGGAAGGCCGTGTCACGGCGGCGGAGCTTGCAGGCCAATGCGACGTCGTGCTCGAGAACTTTCGTCCAGGCCTGATGGCCGGGTTCGGACTCGACTACGAAACCCTGTCGGCCCAGTACCCGCGTCTGATCTACGTCACGCACAAGGGCTTCCTGCCCGGCCCCTACGAGAACCGCTTGGCGCTCGACGAGGTGGTCCAGATGATGGGCGGCCTGTCGTACATGACCGGCCCGGTCGGCCGGCCGCTGCGCGCAGGTACCTCGGTCAACGACATCATGGGGGGCATGTTCGGTGCGATCGGGGTCATGGCTGCGCTGCGCGAGCGCGACTTTACCGGCAAGGGTCAGGAAGTCCAGAGTGCGCTGTTCGAGAACTGCGTGTTCCTCGCGTCGCAGCACATGCAGCAATTCGCCATGACGGGCGAGCCGCCGCCACCGATGCCCTCACGCGTGTCCGCCTGGAGCGTCTACGACGTCTTCACGCTGGCCGATGGCGAACAGCTTTTCATTGGCGCCGTGAGCGACAAGCAATTCCTGACGCTCTGCCGCGTCATTGACGCGCCGGAACTGGCGGCCGATCCTGCGCTTGCCAACAACGCATTGCGCGTCGCGGTTCGTCCTGCATTGCTGGTCAAGCTTGCCGAAAACCTTCGGCAGCACCGCGTCGAAGAGCTGTCGCCCAAGCTGGAAGCGGCGGGCATTCCGTACGCACCGATCATCCGTCCCGATCAGCTCGTGAGCGACCCGCACTTGCTGGCGAGCGGCGGATTGGTCCCCATGGAATGCGACGACGGAGAGATGACCGAC
>JAQGMP010000537.1 GCA_028292285.1 Variovorax sp.
TGATCATCAGCGTGAACACCGCCGCGCCGATCATCAGCGGGAACCAGCCGCCCTCGGTCAGCTTGAGCAGGTTGGACGCGAAGAACAAAAAGTCGACGATGAAGAAGGCAGCCGTCGCGAGGATGCAGAGCACCAGCGGCATCTTCCACGCGTAGCGGATCACGAAGAAGGTGAGCACCGTCGTGATGAGCATGTCGGTGGTCACGGCGATGCCATAGGCCGCGGCCAGGTTGCTCGACGAGCGGAACATGACGACCGCCAGCACGATGGCAACGAACAGTCCCCAGTTCACCAGCGGTATGTAGATCTGCCCGGCCGTGCGCACGCTGGTGTGCTCGATCTGCAGGCGCGGCAGGTAGCCGAGCTGGATCACCTGCCTCGTCACGCTGAACGCGCCGGTGATGAGCGCCTGCGACGCGATGACCGTGGCAGCGGTGGCCAGCAGCACCAGCGGAATCAGCGCCCATTCCGGCGCCATCATGAAGAACGGATTTTTCACCGCTTCCGGGTTCTCAAGCAGCAGCGCGCCCTGGCCGAAGTAGTTGAGCGTGAGCGCCGGCATGACCACGGTGAACCAGGCGATGCGAATCGGCCGCTTGCCGAAGTGGCCGAGATCGGCGTAGAGCGCCTCGGCCCCGGTGACGCACAGCACGGTGGCGCCCAGCATGATGAAGGCGATGGTCTTGTTGTCCCACATGAACTTCAACGCGTACCAGGGGTTGAGCGCCTTGAAGATCTCCGGGTGATGCACGATTTGCGAGACGCCGAGGATGGCGATCACCGCGAACCAGAGCAAGGTGATCGGCCCGAAAAAGCGCCCGATCCCGGCCGTGCCGCGCTTCTGCACCGCGAACAGGCAGAACAAAACGACCAGCGTGATCGGGATCACGTAGTGCCGGAACTGCGGCGACACGACTTCGAGGCCTTCCACCGACGACAGCACGGAGATCGCCGGCGTGATGACGCCGTCGCCATAGAACAACGAGGTGCCGAAGATGCCCACGAGCAACAGCACGCTGCGCAGCCTCGGCTTGTCGGCGACCGCACGCGAAGCCAGCGCCAACATCGCAACCAGACCTCCTTCGCCCTCGTTGTCGGCCCGCAACACCAGCACCACGTATTTCAGCGAGACGATAACGGTCAACGTCCAGAAGAACATCGACAGGATGCCGTAGACGTTCTCGACGGTGAACGGCACCAGACCGTGGCTGAAGACCTCTTTGGTGGCATACAGCACGCTGGTGCCGATGTCGCCGTAGACGACGCCGATGGCGCCCAGGATCAGGGTCGCGGCGGAATTTTTGGAAACTGACACAAGGTCGATCGAAAGGGCGGTGCCGGGCTGCCGATGCGCGCCCTGAAACGGCTGCGGCCTGCACGGCACGCACTCCATTCCTCCGCCCTCTGTTTTTGTTTGCTACGGGGTCGCTATTTTGCAGCGCCGCGAGGCCGCCGCAAGTCGCCTCTGCGAATCATTATTCGTAGACTTCGGCGTCCGGGTTGGTCGCTTCCATCTCGTAGCTGGCGGCCACCATTGCCAGCCGGCCGATCACGCCGTACATGTAAAACCGGTTGGGCGCACTGGCGCCCGGCTTGGCGCCGGGTTGCGGCATGTGGGCGCTTTCCGAGAAAGCCAGCGGCACGAAGCTGGCTCCCGGCGAGCTGAGGCTCTCGTCGGGGCTGCGCTCGGCATGCACGCGATAAAAGCCGCCGACCACGTAGCGATCCATCATGTAGACGACCGGCTCGGCCACGCCGTTGTGCACGCGTTCGTTGGTCAGCACGCCCTCCTGCACGATCACCTCGTTGACTTCGAGGCCGGTGCGCGTGCTGCTCATCTTGCCCCGAGACTTCTTGTTGAGCGCGTCGAGTTCCTTCACGTCGCGCACCGTCATCACGCCCATGCCGTGGTTGCCGTTGTCCGCCTTGACGATGACGAACGGCTTTTCGTTGATGCCGTATTCCTTGTACTTGCGGCGCACCTTGGTGAGCATCGCGTCGACATGGCTGGTGAGCACGTCGATGCCCATGCCTTCGGCAAAATTGACGCCGTCGGCCTTCGAGGTCATCGGGTTGATCAGCCACGGGTCGATGCCCAGCAGCTTGCCGAAGCGCTTGGTGAGCTCTTCGTAGCTGTGCGCATGGTTGCTCTTGCGGCGAACCGACCAGCCCGCGTGCAGCGGCGGCAGCAGGTACTGCTCGTGCAGGTCTTCCAGGATGCCCGGCGTCCCGGCCGAAAGATCGTTGTTCAGCAGGATGGTGCAGGGGTCGAAGTTTTTCAGGCCCAGCCGGCGCTTGGTGCGCACCACCGGCTCGAGGCAGATGCTTTCACCGTTGGGCAGTTCGATTTTCTTGGGTGTTTTGATTGCCGGATCGATCGACCCGACCCGCACGTTGAGTCCGGCCATCTTGAAGATGTGGACCAGTTGGAGCACGTTGGCCAGATAGAACGTATTGCGCGAGTGGTTTTCCGGAATGACCAGCAGGTTGCGCGCTTCCGGGCAGATCTTTTCGATGGCGGCCTGCGCGGCCTGCACTGCCAGGGGCAGCATCTCTTTGGTGAGGTTGTTCCAGCCGCCCGGGAACAGGTTGGTGTCGACCGGTGCCAGCTTGAAGCCGGCGTTGCGCACGTCGACCGAGGTATAGAACGGCGGCGTGTGTTCCATCCATTCGAGCCGGAACCAGCGCTCGATGGCGGACATCGAGTCGAGCACGCGCTGCTCCAGTTCATTGATCGGGCCGTTCAGGGCGGTGACGAGATGCGGGACCATGCGGCGGCCTTGTTGTTGTGGAGGCTTGTACGGGAAAGCTGGAGCGGGATTGTAGGATTTGGGGACTGACCGCCGAATGACAACCCGGAGCACGCAAATCGGCGCACCCATTCCGCCCGCCTTCGTTTGCGGGTCAGCTTCTGACTTCGCCTTGCCCAAGCACCACGTATTTCAGCGACGTCAGGCCCTCGATCCCGACCGGGCCGCGCGCATGAAACTTGTCGGTGCTGATACCGATTTCGGCACCGAGCCCGAACTCGAAACCATCGGCAAACCGCGTGCTGGCGTTGACGAGCACGCTGGCCGAATCGACCTCGCGCAAAAAGCGCTGCGCGTTGACATGGTCGCGCGTGACGATGGCGTCGGTGTGATGGCTCGAATAGTGGTTGATGTGCGCGATCGCTTCGTCGACGCCGGCCACCACCTTGATGCTGATGACCGCGGCCAGGTACTCCTCGGACCAATCGGACTCGACGGCATCGACCACGAGCGGCCCCGACTCGACCGCACCCTCGCCCCGCAGTATTGCGGCCGCCTTCGGGTCGCAGCGCATCTCGACACCCTTGGCAGCGAACACGGCACCGATCATCGGCAGGAAAGTTGCCGCTACGCTCTCGGCGACGAGCAAGCCTTCGGCGGCGTTGCACGGGCTGTACTTCTGCGTCTTGGCGTTGTCCACGATGGCCAAAGCCATCGGCAACTCTGCGGTGTCGTCGACGTACACGTGGCAATTGCCGTCGAGGTGCTTGATGACCGGCACCTTGGCGTCGCGGCTGATGCGCTCGATCAGCCCCTTGCCGCCGCGCGGAATGATGACGTCGACGAACTGCGGCATGGCGATCAGCTGGCCGACGGCTTCGCGATCGGTCGTTTGCACCAGTT
>JAQGMP010000547.1 GCA_028292285.1 Variovorax sp.
CCGCGGTGCGCTCGGGATGCCCCAATTCCATTTCAATGACGCCCATTCGCAACCGCGCCCGGACCAACGCGGGATCGCGCCACAAGGCCGCACGAAACCCCAGGTAGGCCTCGACGTGCCTGCCTTCGATCAAGGCCACGTGCGCTCGCGCGTGGCAGGCGAGGGCGCTCCCAGAATTCAGCGCGACTGCCTCCTCCGCAGCCTCGCGGGCCAGCGCCACGTTCCAGGCCGGGCGACGCACCCAGCGGTTGAGCACGCCAATCACATATGACATGGCGACGCCCGCCATGGCTTCGGCACGCAAAGCGGCATCGGGAACGTGGGCTTCAAACTGGCGTCGCGCCGAGTCGACCTGCGTCGCGTTGTTTGCTGCGACAAGCGACTGCCAGCTCGGGGCAAGCAGCGCGGCCGTCGACCCCGCATGTGCAGTCGGCGGCGGCCGGTGGCGCATGGTCAGCATCGGCGCCTCGAAGCGATAGCCTAGCCGCGCGACCGTGCGCACCATGGAGCGGTCGACGTCACCCAACGCCTTGCGCAGCTCGCCGACACACTGCACCAGCGAGTCTTCCACGACGACGCTGTTCGGCCATAACGCTGAAAACAGCTCCGCCTTGCTGCAAAGACGACCGGGGTTGGCTACCAACAGGCACAGCAGCTGCCACGTCTGCCGTCGCAACCGGACTTCAACACCGCCTCGCCGCAGTATTGCCGCCGACGTGTCGATCTCGAATTCGCCAAAACACCGCGACGCGCCTTCTGAAAGCGGCGCTGCCAACATATCGCAAGCGGAAGTCATCTGCCACCGTTCTCAGAGCCAGACCGATACGAAGTTTCGTCCAAATTTCGTTACGCCGCCACCGGCCCGGCCGACACTGCATGCCGTTGTGTTCTCTCGCTTGAAGGAGCAGCCCCATGACCCGTTCGTTGAAGGCCATTTTCTGCTCGTTTGTCAGACCGATGCTGATGGCTGCAGCTCTCGCGCTGGCCCTTGTGCCCGCACGCGCCCAGCAGGAGAGCGTGTTCACGCTGCCGCACTTCTCGTTCGAAGGCGGCGGCAGCCTCGACGACCTGCGGATCAGCTACGTGACATACGGCAGAAGGGCGGCAGACGATGCGAACGTCATTTTGCTGGTGCCCGCCACCAGCGGCCTCAAGAACTGGGCGGCCGCCCACATCGGCTCCGGCAAGACCTTCGACACCGACCGCTACTTTGTCATTTCGCTCGATGCCATTGGCGGTGGCGGTTCGAGCCAGCCACGGGACGGACTCGGCGCCCGTTTTCCCCAGTACAACATGCGCGACATGGTGCGCGCCGGGCACGCGCTGCTGGTGGACGGGCTTGGCGTCCGGCATGTGCTGGCGGTCGGCGGCGCATCGTCGGGTGCCTACCAGGCGCTCGAATGGGGCATCACCTATCCGGGCTTTGCACGGAACCTGTTGCTCTATGCGGGTGCGGCGCAGGCCGATCGCCACGTCAAACTCATCACCGACGGCATCGTCGCAACGCTGAGCCTCGATCCTGCCTTTGTCTCGGGCGTTGCCGCACCGCCTGGCGGTGATGCCGTGCGCAAGGCGTCCACCGTCTACTTTCCGTGGATCCTTACGGACAAAGCGCTCGATGGCATGGGCACCGACGACGTGCTGGCCAAAGCCGAAGCGGGCTTTGCCGACAGTTGGGCCCACAACTGGGACGCCATCGGCCTCGCATGGCGCTATCGCGCATCGCGCCTGCATGACGTGTCGGCTCCCTTCAACCACAACATGGCCGCCGCACTGGGCAGGGTGACGGGTGCCGTCCTGGTGTTGCCGGTGAACACCGATCGGACACACCCGATTGCCTTGAACGAGGCCATGGCCAAGGGCCTGGTCAATGCCAGAGTGACGTATGCGGTGCTGGACAGCCCGCTCGGCCACACCGCAGTGTTTCGCGGGCCGGGAACGCCCGAATACGAATTCGTGAGCAGCACGACCCAGGCCTTTCTGAAGGCGGCCAGGTGATCGCGTCTGCTGCTTGTTTTTTTCCTTGTCGCATTTAACGAACGGAGCTTACCCATGTCCAAGCTGTCAGCTTTCACTTCAACCCGTCGCCTGCTTCTGCCAGCCGTTCTGCTGGTGAGCGTCGCAGCGACAACAACAACTGCGAACGCTCAGCAGCCGCCGGCCTTTTTGCGAGACACCTACCCACCCCAGGCTTTGTCCAGCACGCTGCAGGACATGGATGCGCTGACCGGATCAAAAGCCGTCCTCAACGGGAAGGTGCGGCAGCTCATCGGCCTGGCCGTCGCGGCGACGGTGCCGTGCCAATACTGCATCTACCTGCACACCAAAGGTGCGAAGGCCATGGGCGCCACCGATGCCGAAATCCGGGAGGCGGTGGCGGCCGCTGCGGAGACGCGAAAAATGAGCACCGTGCTGTACGGGAATGCCTATGACCTCACGGCATTCCGCGCGGAAGTCGACGCCATGTTTGCCGCCAAGAAGTAGGCTTACCGCAGTCGAACTGAGCTCATGAAACCCTAAGGATTGGGCCTGCCGCGGTTCGCCAGGATCTCTTCCAACGCCTTGTAGTGTCATTGAGTTGATTCTGCTCACAGCAAAAATCACTTTTTTGAGTTGGCTCGCTTGACGCCGATGAGGCCCACTCGTGGTGACGGCAAAGGCGAGCATGATGCAAGTCAGATAACCACCACGTCGTGACTGAAGCCCGACCTGCGCACCGGCGAGGCCGATGCCGCACCGCGCTGCGGCGACACCGACGATGGCGTGCTCGTAGGACGCAAGGTCAGCGATTCGCTGCGGGCAGTCTATGCGAGCAAAGAATATGTCGCGCACCATGGAAAACCGGCGAGCATCGACGCGCTTTCAGGCTACCCGCTTGTGGATTTCGAGGAGTCGATGGCGAGCCACCGAGCGAGCCAATGGTTGCATCGGGTCGCGTCCGCGGCGACGGTGATTGCTCGAAACGACAGCGTGCTCGGCCTGTTGTTGTCCGTAAAGGCGGGCGTGGGCATCGGTCCGCTGCCGACCGCACTTGGCGACTCGGAGGAAGGGCTGGTTCGAGTGCTCGGTCCCATCGTGCGTTGTCGCCAGATCGGCAACTCCTCGCGATGCCGGGGACACGGAAGACGGTGCGCGTGAGTGCCTTCTTCGACTTCATGGTGTCTGAAACGGAGGCGTTGAAACCGATCATCACGGGCAGCCTTCGTCCTTGAGGGCTGCCGTTCCCGAAGCGCACGATGCCTGACGCTCGAGCCCGAGCGGCCGCCAAAGCTTGGAACTTTTTTTAATAGATGACCACGATTTGCCGAGTCCTCTCGGGAGAACGTGCTGCTCGGATCGAACTTTTTTGCATCGACTGATCTGACCCATTCAGGTTGCCAGGATGATTACCGGCGTTCTGATGGTCTGGCTCGATCCGGGGCCGCGCTGAGTTCGCGTTGATCTTGTCTTGAATCGCTTGCCACTTGCCGAGGAGGGCGCAGAAGGATTCGGCCTCCTCGCGGAAGAGGCCGTCATCTGTCTTTGCTGATGGTCTGCGGCCGCTTGGTCAAGGCGCCATCACCAGGAACGATTTGCAAGCCGCCGGGCACGGCGGCGTGGTACTCGATCGGCGCAAGCGCTGAATAACGCCGCAAGCCTTGGACAGGGACGTACCTCCCTTCAAGGCGAGATGCGACCTATAGGTGCGGCAAACAGATGCCTCAGGCACCACACTACCCAGATGTCTTTTTCAGTAGATGAAGAGAGCGTGCGGAAGCATTGCCTGCCTGCGCAGGGGCTCTCCGTTCGAGAGGGGAAAAAACTCAGCCGTGCGGCACCAGGACGCTGACCTCCTTGGTCATCCAGGTGGGCAGCCGCGCTCGCGCCGACGCGACCTCTTTCATCTCGGCCGGGGGCAGCTTGGCTCGCAACGTGCGCAGCGTAGCCCCGGCCTTTCTCGGGCCCGAGCCATGCCAATGCGCGCACCACATCGCCGGCAGCGCGCCCCGGAAACATCAACTGCCACGTCGGCGCGTGTCGAAATTCGACGGCCTGCGCGCCTGAGCTTTAACCGGCGACTGGGACCGGATGTCAGGTAGACGGAGCGCACCGGCACCTGGGTGGTGAGACCAAGCGCGTTGGCAGCAGACGCGCCATGCGCCACGATGATCTCCCCCCGCTGGCTGGCCAACCCTTCCACCATCTTGGCGGTCGATGGTGCTCGCGAACCGAAACGGTTTTCGACCGGCAGGACAAAAATGCCACGGCCCGCGCGAAGCAAGGCACCCCGCTGCACAAGGCGCGACAACGCCTGATCCACGGCGGCGCGGTTTCCCAGGTGCAGCAATTCCTTTGGCAACCACAGGGGCGCCTTCCGGCAAGTCGGCGGCATATTCAGGATTCGCTGGGAACGCGTGAGCATGGGCGTAAAGTCTGAACGCGTCGGAGGTCTGAACAATTTTCAGCTTGGAAAACGTGATAAGCAGTGCCAGCGGGGCGTAGAGCTGCGTCTTTGCCGGAACTCGAAAGGGGCCTGTGGCGACTAGAAGCTGACCAATAGCCGTTTTGGCGCGGGAGCAGCACGAGTGCAACGTCGCAAGCTAACAAAAGTTACCCACAAGTAGGAATCGTATATTCACATCTGCGTGTCGACCGTGCATCAGGGGCTATCGCCGCGGCGTCGATGCGAGATGGTTGGAAAGAAAGCGCCTGCCGTTTTCAGGCTTCGGGCATCATCGGCACGTCAAACACAACGGCGATCGACGCACGGTCAATCGCTCAAAGGTGGGAAATGAACAATGACCTTGAAAAGTTGATGCGCGACTACACCCTACGCTACACGCAGCAGGTTCGCGACGTCGTGGAAACCTTCTCCTCGAGCACAACGCGCTTGGGCAACGTACGCGGCACGCCGGCGATGTCTGAAGTTGGCGTCCGGGCGATTGCCCTCAAACACGATATCGACGCGGAGGCGTTGATTTCTGCCGTGATTGACTACGCCGAAATTGAGGCTTTGTCCGAACAGGCGTTGCGCAAATCCATCGCGGGTGTCCGGCCTGGATCAAGGTAGGGCCAAATCGTTAGGTTTTACGCATTTGGCGCCCCCGGATTGCCGCCGGTGCAAGGGATCGAGGAGTGTCATGTAACTAAAATTAGCTACATGGAAAACGAAACTGAAACGAATTTTGGATGGTGGACCGACAAACCGGAAAGACGGCTTCGTCCGTCGCGGGATATCGGACGCCCCATGCGCGCCGGACACAAACATGACGCCGTCTGGCTGCGGTCCGCCTTGGTCATCGCGCTGGTCCTCACGTTTGGCTGGGCGCTAGAGCAGTTGGCTGGCTGGTGATTCGCACGCTTTCGGCACGGCCGCTGCATTCCGGATGATTGCCGGCGCGCTCTGTTTGGCGGCCGGGATGGCAGCCGCCCAGATCCAAGCCGGACCCATCCCTGCGAGCTCGGGAATATTTTCATGCAAGGACTCGCACGGCCGCACCGTGACCGCCGATCGCCCGATCGCCGAGTGTCTGGGCACCGGTCAGCAAGAATTGAATCCGAGCGGAACCGTGCGACGTTCGGTGGGACCGTCATACAGCACCAAGGAACAAGAGCTTCGCGAGGAGCGGACTAGGCAGGCCGGCCTCGTCAAGGCCGCTCAGGCTGAGGAGCGGCGCCGCGAACGCGCGCTGCTGTCAAGGTATCCCACCGCCCAGTCTCACGGTCGCGAGCGAGTTGAAGCACTGTCGCAGATCGATTCGATCGTGCACGCTGCGCGCCTGCATCTTGAGCGCCTGGGCTTGGAACGCCATCGCCTCGACAACGAGCTGGAGTTCTACGGGAACGACGTGCAAAAGGCGCCAGCGTCTCTTCGTCTTCAGTTGACCGAAAATATCCAAAGCGTTGCAGCGCAGGCTCGATTCATCGAGCAACAGGAAGAGGATCGCAGTCGAGTCAATACCCGCTTCGAGCAAGAACACCTCCGCTTGGTCCAGCTATGGGGGCCTCCGTCGCCCTGACAGCGTCATGGCCTGATCGCCTGACAACGTCATTCAACGAGATTCAAATGCGACGCTGGGTCGACTCGCTGCAGGATTGCAGACAACCTGTTTGCCCTGAGACTGCACCTCTGGAAAACGCGCCATCGGTGAACGTGGGTCTGCACGCCTCGAAGGCTACGGACACCTCGCCAGTCGCCTACGTCTGGCATTCAGTTGCCCCGTGAGGCATCGGCTCAACATCGGAGGCCCGGCAACGCACGACAACCAGACCTCTGGAGGGTGGGTTGGCTGAGCGGGCATACGGCTTTGTGCATCGTCAGCCAAACTTTGCAGTCTGTATGCAGGCGCCATTTGACGGCCGGGAAGGCCATTTCTCCTGACCATCGGAGTGCCGGGCCCGGGGACCCGGACGCGGGCATACTTGCGCTTCTACTGAGCGGAAAATAAGGTGAGAACCCGTGCTTCGCCCTGACGAAAGGCGACGGGCCTTAAAGCCATCCTTCTGCCTGCAGCGAGTACCGACGAAAGTTCAAATCTGCGTCTTCGCGATGCATTGCGAACTCCTCAAGCGAGATCACAGCTTTCACTGTCCCATTTTCCACGACGTGCCGTACAGCGCGTACCATCGCTCGAAGCCACAAGAAGCAGGAACGACGACCCCGCCGCATGACCGAAAAAGGTCAGTGACGCACGCCGGTGGCGTGGCCAGCCAAGCGGCAGGTGCCGTGCCGGCGTGGCAGTTTCCAGCACGGCGCCAGTCATGTCTCTTCTTCCAAGAATGCATCAGACGGAAAGGTGAAGGCCTTCGGCCGCCTATCCAGAAGGGCACCCGCCATGCTGCGGCCAGCATCGGCGCACGACCGGCCCGCGCCCACGCGACAGGCGGTGGGGTTTCTCACGACGTCGTTTCTGGCGTCCGCTGAAGGTCTTCATACGGCGATCGATGGTTGCTTTTGTGGGCCATGGGGCCGGGCTCGAATGGGGCGTGCAAGGCGCGCGCTCGCCGGTACATAGAGCATGGTCTCGAGCTCTAGCTGGTGATCTTCGCGCTCGTCGGGGACGAACTGAGACGACTGCAGGGCTTACAGAAACACGCCTGCGAGACACCGTCAGATGAAGTGGGTTGCGACGAGACGACGGAGTCGGGCGATGTTCACTTTCTGGATTCTAGGAGCGCAATGCAGTTTCAGGCTGAGGATCGGACAGACTTGAAGCTGACGATCGGCCAATGGTCATGCACCGTTGATACTCGGCGTCGCGGCCATCGAAGTCGCCAAGTTCAACCTGCCGGTCGTCCTGCTGATCCGGTCATGATCATCCAGATGCTGCTGGAGTTCGGTTCAATCGGCTTCACCCTCCAGGGCCTTTCGGTGCGCCGCACGGGAGTCCGCTAAATCGCCGGGCCTCGCCGAGGTGATGGCAGTGGGACAGAAGACACGCGACAGCGGTGCCACGATGATGCCCGCCGTGGCGTGCAGCGTCGCTAAGTCGAGCGCCCGCAAAGCCAAGTACTCGCGTCGGCGTGAGTGGTCATGCGGCGCAGCCGGCAATCCGCCCAACGACGGGTGACACATCAACACGTCACCGTTGCGGCACTGCTCTACCCACTTCGAAAACGCACTCTGGTAGTCGACATCGCTGCCCGGAAACGTGTACACGCCAAGCAAAGAGCGACTGATCGGAATGCCGTACAAGTCTGCGAGACGATTCAGCTCGCGACCGCCCAGCGCATGAATCACGTTAGCCTTGATGTCTGTCTTGCTGCGCGGTAGCCAGCGCCGTTCAGCCGGCGCAGTATTGCGCAACCACGGCGGCGCCGCGCGGTACCGCGACATCGTTTCTGCGATGAGCACATCGCGCACACCGGGCAACTGATGCACGTGCCGATGGCCATCGATGAACGCCGGCGCCCGACCCATGCGGTCCTCGAAGCTGTTCAGCTGAAAGCGGATCTCGTCGCGCAACCGGTTGCCCCGGAGCAGGCGCAGATAGGCTAGTCCGATGAGCGAAACCAGGTGGCGGTCGCCGCCGCCCGGCACTGGCGGAAACTCCAGATCGAGGTGCAGTCCGACGTCGACGCGGCCGGCGTCGAGGTGCCGCAGATCGCGCGACCCGATATGCCAGAGAGGGCGGCGCACCATGCAGCCGATGGCCGAGAGTTTTTCGCGATCCGCGAGCTCAAGCGCTGCTGCATTGATTCCCTCGCTGAGGCCGAAGTCGTCGGCGCAGATGCACAAGTAGCGCTCATTCCTCACGACGACACTCCGGCAGACGACAAGGCCGGCTTGCCCAAGCCAAAGCAACTCGCATCTGGGCGCTGCGGGCCGTCGAACCGCCACACGGCTGCCTCCTTGTTGTGCGTAACCAAGACGAAGCGCGGGTTGACGAGCCAAGGCGAGGTCAACACTGAGGCCGATGACCCGATCAGCCAGGTACGCCGCGGTACGCAAAGCAGGCGGGGCAGGTCCGTTCGATTCATCAGCGTCGCTGCCGCACTAAGAGGCTCGAATCGGCCCGCATCGCTCAGCTCATTGCGCCAGTTGTCGTGCAGCAGCAGGGCAGGGTCTTGCCAGTCGCTCACCACCGTCACGGTTTGCGTCAGCTTCCAGTAGAACGGGATCTCATAGTAGTAGGCGTCCAGCATTACGACCTGATCGTCCGCCCTGACTCGCTCCTCGGCGGGCAGATACAGCCGCGCGCCGGGCGGTGAGCCCAGCCGGTCCGCGGCGATCACCGAAGCGACGCAGATGACTGCGGCAACGCCGGTCGTCCAGCGCAGCTTCGAGCTTGTCATCCACCGCGTCGGCGTCGCGGCATGCAAGGATCTCGCGATGAACCATGCGAGGGGCGGCAGGGCTGGGAGGACATAGCCGATGAGCTTGGATTTCGGCAAGGAGAAGAACACCACGATCACGATGAACCAGACGAGCATTAACCAGTCGAGATCGGAAAGTCCGCCGTTTGCACTGGTTAGGACGGGGGTAGAGGCGGGGGCGTGGCCGCCCCGTGGACGCGCAACAGCCTGCCAGCGGATCCACAGGATCCAGGGAAGGCTCAGTCCGACGATCACAGGCCCATAGAACCAGAACGGGTGCGCGTTGTTGAACCCTGCTGCCGTGAAGCGCCTAAAGTGCTGTGTCACAACGAAGTAGTCGTAAAAGCCGGGATAGCGCCACTGCATGGCGATGAACCAGGGCGCCGCTATCGCCAGGAAAATACACCACCCAGGCCACCAGGCGAGCATTCGTGCGGCGCGAAACCGTCGGGTGACCAGGCACCAGGCGAGAAAGACGGCGCCGGGAAGTACGAACCCGATCAGCCCCTTTGCCAGCACACCCAATGCCGCCATCAGGAAGGACACAGCGAGCGCGCCTCGCCACGCGCCACCATGCTCTTTCGTAAGCGCCGCGTGCGCCGCTGAGAGAACGGTCGCAGAGATGCAGCCGGCCACGAGCATGTCAAGGTTGGCAAATTGCGCACCGACGTAGAAGAACGGCATCGTCACCAGCACGACCGCTGCAACAGCGGCGCTCACATGGTCGGCCCAGCGCCGCCCGAACACGAGCAACACGCCCGCCGCCAATGTCGCACCGAGCACCGACGGCAAACGCGCCGGCCATTCCGACGCGCCGAAGACCCACATTGACGCCGTACCGATCCAGTAGAACAACGGCGGCTTGTGGAAGAAGGGCAGACCATCGAGCCGTGGCACCAGCCAGTCACCCGTTCGTAGCATCTCTAGCGCGACACCCGCGTAGCGGCCTTCATCCGGTGCAGTGAAGCGCCGCAAGCCCGAAGTGGCCGCAAGCCATAAAAAGACGACCGCGATAGAGATGAGAGTACGGCGCCAATCGGGATGTTGGCGCAACTTCGCGGTCGACTTCTCATGCGACTTCATAACGTTCTGTTGCCTTCCAGCCCGGTGCCCGTGACGCTCTTGACCACATAGAGCGGCCGCCCCTTCACTTCTTCGAAAACGCGTGCCACGTATTCGCCGACGATGCCCGTCGAAATCATCTGTACGCCGATGAAGAACATCAGGCTCACCATGATGGTGGACCAACCTGAAACGGCATCGCCGACGACGAAGTGGTCGATGATCAGGAACACGCCATAGGCGAAAGCAGGCACGGCCATCAGCAGTCCGAAGATGCTGACAAGGCGCAGTGGCCATGTGGTGAAAGACGTCAGCCCGTCGATCGCCAGATGCATCAAACGCAGCAGGCTGAAAGTGCTGACGCCTTGTGCGCGGGGCGAAGGCGTGTAGGGCAGCGGCACGGCCTTGAAGCCGACCCACGCATACAGGCCCTTCATGAAGCGGCTGCGCTCTGGCAGGCTCAGCAACGCATCGACCACCTTGCGGTCCATCAGACGGAAATCGCCCGCGTCCTTTGGAAGCTCGAAGCGACCCGATGAGTTGACCAGCTTGTAGAAGAGTTGGCTGCCCCAGCGCTTCAGCGCCGCCTCGTCGTTGCGCGCTTCTCGCACTGCGTAGACGACTTCGGCACCCGCAGACCATTTGTCGAGCATGGCTGCGATGAGCGATGGCGAATGCTGCAGATCGCCATCGAGAAGGATGACGGCGTCACCGCGCGCCGCCTGAAGGCCGGCGGTCAGCGCGGCCTCCTTGCCGAAGTTGCGCGACAGCGAAACACAGCGAAAGCCATCGAGCTCACACCATGCCGCGATCACCGCAGCGGTGTTGTCGGTGCTGCCGTCGTCGACCACGATGATCTCCCAACGCCGCCGCGTGGCCCAAAGGATCTCTTCGAGACGAGGCAACAGTACACGCAGGTTGTCCGCTTCGTTGAAGCAGGGGATGACGCAGGAGACGCTGCGTGCCTCGCCTGCGTCGACACGGTCTCGAAGCGGTGCTGTGTCCGGCGCGGGCTGAGCCGCGTCGGAGCCATCCACGCGATAGGCGTCGCGGATATCGTCGCGGATCAGATGCGGCGCAACGCGTATGGGTCGACTCATGACACCCTCCAATCGGCGTCGCTTGCCAGCAGGGGAGGCCGTAACTTGCGAAAGGCTCGACGCGCCGCAGTGCGCGAAGTCAAACCTGCGTGCAGCAACGCGAGAGCGCCGACGAGCACGCCGGCCAGCGCGATGCCGGCCACAATGTCGATGGGTGAGTGCACTCCCACATAGATGCGCGCCCAACCGGTCAGCGCGGCCAGCACGAGCGCGACCACGCCGATACGACGCAGTGCGGTGCGCAACATGAAGGCGAAGCCGACGAAGAACATCACCGTCGCGTGCGTGCTCGGCAACGAGGCGCTGGGGCCGTGCACGATGTAGGCGGGCACCAGACCGGCCACGAACGGGCGAGGCACGTTGAGCCATGCAGCGATCAGATGGGACAAAAGGGACGCCACTGCCGCACCGGCGACCACCGCCGACAAATACGGCCGCTCTGTACGTGCATGCCAGCCCGCCCATATCACTGCGGCGGCGCACAGCACACTGCCCCACAGGGCGAAAATACTTCCCGTGAGGAGCGCCCATGAATTGGGATCGTCACCCGCAGCCATCCATCGCAACAACGCCGTGTTGAGGGCATTCGTCATCTCAAAACCTTTCGACCGAAAACAAGAGGTCTGCCTTTGCGTGCGCGCGGGCAGGGGCCGACGTCAGGCGACGTCGCTTGTCAGGTCGTCAGGGGAGGGGCGGTGTGCGGCGGTCGAGTCCGCCAGAGCACAGTGGGCGGTGGCGCGCCACTGGTGTATGGCACGCGTTCGGGGATCGAGCGCTCGATAGGCACCAGCAAGCGGACCAGCGCCACCGAAAGTGGAAGCAGCAACAGCACCAACGCCATCAAAACGTCGAGGCCATGCGCGAAGGCGTTCGGCACATCGATGTGCGCCGCGGCCGGCACGTAGAGCGTGGTCTCCAGCTCCTTGCTGTGATCGTCCCGATCGTCTGGCGAGAAGAGTGCCATCGCCTCGACATTGCGCACGCGAAATCCGGGCTCGTCTTCCCAACCATCCTGTCGAAAATGGGTGAAGAGAAAGGGCTGCAGTACGGTCAAGACGACGCCTGCCAGGCACCACCACGTGAAGTGTGTTGCGACGAGGCGACGAAGACGGGCAGTAGGCACGCCGCAATTCTATGAGGCGCTTTTAATTAGTACCTGAACGTGATAGTCAGCTTGGGAAATAAATCCGGAAAATGCACGGAGAGAGCCGGGACAGACGCTGCACCGATCAGGCGAGAAGGCGAGCGATCAACGCACCGGTTCAAGATGCGAGGTCATGCTTGATGGCGTAGTAGGTCAGATCGCTGTTGGTCGCCAGTGCGAGTTTTTTCACGACACGGGTGCGATACATCGTGACGGTCTTGGCGGTAAGGTTCAGCTCCGCTGCGATCTCTGCGGGCCTGGCACCGGCGGCGAGCTTCAGAAAGATCTGGAACTCACGGCGGGTCAGGTGGTCGTGCAATGCCGGCGGCTCGCTCTGCTTGCTGGCGGCGATTCGGGCGACCAGCTGATCGCTAAGATAGTGCTTCCCTTGCGAAACACATCGGATCGCCGTCGCGAGCTCGCTCAGGTCACAGGACTTGCTGATAAAGCCACTGGCCCCGTGGCGAATCAGCTTGGGTCCGTGGCGTTCCTCCGGATAGGCGCTGAAGATCAGGATTGCGACCGAAGGCGTTTTGGCGCGAATCGTGGCGAGCGCATCGAGACCGCTCATGCCGGGCATCATCACGTCCAGAACGAGGACGTCAATCGGCGTACTTTGCACCAGCTGAATGGCTTCCTTGCCCGAGCGGGCTTCGCCCGCGAAAACAAAATTGGCGTGCAGCGAAAGCCATGCCCTGAAGCTGTTGCGGACGATGGCATGGTCATCGACGAAGCCAACGCGGATCGGGAGAATGTCTTCGTCTGCAGAAGGGATGGCGCCAGTGGCAGAGGCAGTCATATCGCCACACCAAAAAGTGAGCCGACCCCAAAGGTGATGGCCATCGCGAGACCCGCCCAGAACGTGATCCGCCATGCCGCGGCCAGCACCGGGGCGCCACCGGCGCGTGCCGATACCACACCCAGCAGCGCGGAAAACACCAGCGATGCCAATACCACCAGCACAATCAACGCAGCTGGCGAAGCCAGCCATGCGACCAACAATGGCAGCGCTGCACCGACTGAAAAGCTTGCCGCTGATGCCAGGGCAGTCTGAACCGGCCTGACGCTCGGGGTGGTTGAGATGCCCAGCTCGTCACGCGCGTGAGCACCCAGCGCATCGTGCGCCATCAACTGGCGCGCGACCTCCGCAGCGAGCGGCCTATCCAGGCCGCGGCCGACATAGATCGCAGCGAGTTCGCGGTGTTCGGCATGCGAATCCGCTTCGATCTCCGCCTTCTCTTTTTTCAGGTCAGCCATCTCGGTGTCCGCCTGCGAATGCACTGAGACGTATTCCCCGGCCGCCATTGACATGGTGCCAGCGGCGAGACCTGCGAGCCCGGCAACCAGCACGCTGGCGGGCGTGCCATGCGCTGCAGCGACTCCCAGGATCAGACTCGAGGTCGAGACGATGCCATCATTTGCGCCGAGTACCGCGGCCCGCAGCCATCCGATGCGCGCACGGCGATGTCGTTCATGGTGTCGAGTGAAGGTTGTCATGCAGCGATCGATTCGTAGAATGCGACAGCGTGTCGGACGGTCATGATGATCAGGGCCTGAAAGATGTTGGGATGGCAGCGCGGCCGGCGCACGCTGCGCAGCCGCGCGATTGCGCAGCGGGTGGACGAGCTCGGGCGACGTCGCTTTTCAGGGCGTCAGGGGAGGAGCAGTAGGGGGCGGCTGGGTTCGCCAGAGTGCCGTCGGCGGCGGCGCGCCGCTGGTGTACGGCACCCGCTCGCAAGACACGCGCTCGGGCGGTGGCAGTAAGCCGATCAATGAGACGGTGAGCGGCAGCAAGAGTGACACCAATGCCATCAGAAAGTCCAGCCCGTTCTCGAATGAATGGGGCGTGTCCAGATGCGCGCTTGCCGGGACATAGAGCGTGGTCTCGAGCTCCAACCGGTGATTGACGCGCTCGTCGGGGTCGAACTGCGCCATGGCGCTCACGTTACGAACACGAAAGCCCGGCTCGTCTTCCCAGCCGTCCTGGCGAAAATGTGTGAAGAGGAAGGGCTGTAGCGCCGACAGCAACACGCCTGCGAAACACCACCCGATGAAGTGGGTCGCGACGAGTCGACGAAGTCGGGCGGTGCTCACCGACGGATTCTAGAAGCGCGACGGTGTCACCGGATGAAGACCAAGTAAATTTGACGGTGTAGACAGGTCGACAGGTCGACAATGAGTTCATCGCCTCGATTGTCTGTTCATGAGAACCACTCAGGCTCGAAGAGCGAGCCGCGCATTCATCGAGGGTTCAGACTGGCAATGCACATTGCGCGACATGACCTTCATGAACAGACGGCATGGAATTCCGGTGGGCAACTTCAGTGACGTCTTCGCGCGCGAAGGCCGGGGGTTGCAGCACCAGCGGCTCGTTGAACTGCGGCCCGCATCGCGCAGGCGGGAACTGGCTGTCCTCGACGCAGTTTCCGCTCTCCCTGCGGAAAGCCTGACCCCCAGCGCCGCGGTGACCGCCCTCCTGCGTCAGGGACTCGACATTCCGCATTCCACGCTTGCCCAGATCCTGCGCCGGCTGGAGCGTAAAGGCGTCATTCGCCTAGGGCGCAGGCGGTCTTGAGAGCGGTTGATCTGGTTGCGGTCGCGAAGAGAACGCGCCACAAGGGGCGTCTTTCAGCGCCTCGCTTGCATCCGATCGGTGCGAAGCCGCTGCCGGCCGTCAGTGACTGCGCGCGCAGCCAGATACACCGCGCCGGCCGAGGCCAGGCCCCCCGCGCCAGTCAGAAGAAAGAGTAACAAAATCTGGTACTTCACCGCTTCGATCGGATCCATGCCCGCGAGCAGCTGACCGGTCATAATCCCCGGCAGCGTGATGATGCCGGCCGCCGACATCTGGTTGATGATCGGAATCATGCCGCGACGGATGGACGATCGAGTCAGTTCGCCCAGCGCCTCGCGCATAGTGGCGCCCAAGGCCAGCTGTGCTTCGATGGCTTGCCGACGGTTTGCGACGCCTTCGAAGAAACTGTCGAGCCCCAGCGTTGCCGAATTCAGCACGCTGCCCAGCACGATTCCCATCAACGGAATGGCGTAGCGCGGGTCGTACCAGGGCTCGGGTCTGACGGCGGTCATCAACGCCAGCACCACCGTCGCGAGACTCGAGATACCGACCACCGCAATGCCGACGCGGTAGTTGCCATGATGCTGCAGCCGCTGCTCAGGCCGTACCGCAACTTCACGCGCAGCGGCGACGATCATCAGCACAACGATGAGGAGCGTGACGGCCGGTGACTGGAGGCGAAAGACGACTCTCAAGAGCAAACCCACCAGAAGCAGTTGCACGACCATTCGCGTGGCCGCCCACAGCACCTGGCGATGCAGCCGTAGCTGCAAGACCACCGAAGCGCCCGCGTTCGCCAGCACCAGCACGGCGGCCAGAGCCACGTCGGTCAGGCCGAGATGCACCGCATTCATGACGAATGAAGCTGCCGTTCGACCACGTTGTAATGGCGGCGGGCGACGCGATGAGCCTGTTCCGGCGAGTGCGTAACCCACAGCACCGACAAACCATTGTCCAGATACTTCTGCAACAGCGATTCCATTGCCGCCGTCGAATTGGCATCCAGCGACGCCGTGGGCTCATCGAGCAACAGAACTTTCGGCTCGCGCGCAAGCGACCGCAGCAGCGCAAAGCGCTGTCGTTCGCCTGTCGAGAGCCGGTCGACGTCGGCATCCAGCGCTGCGCCCCGAAGCCCAAGCAAGGGCAGCAGCCGTCGCACCGCATCGAGGGCGTGCGGCTGAAAGTGCGCAGCCACGCCCGATGCCCACCAGGCCGGCTCGGCGGTCTGGTACACCACCTGGCTGCGCCACTGAGGCGCGCTCCATGTCTCGCGTGCGCGGCCGTTCAACCGGACCTCACCCACTCCCGGGTCCAGGTCGGCAACCAGGCGCATGAAGAGGGTCTTGCCTGCGCCTGACGGGCCCATGAGCGACACGCATTCGCCCCGGCCAATGTCCAGATCGAAAGGGCCGCCATGTGCCGAGCGCAGCGCGCGGATGCTCAGTTGCGGCTCTTCGGAGTCAGTCATTTGGTCCTTCAGTGAACCTTAAGCCAAGGCGATCGATCATTTTCACGTTTTGCCTGCATTCAACAAACCATCCCACGCCTGCTCCAACGTCTACACCGACAACGTCTCTGAGTTCAGACGGCGCTGGCGAGCTTAAGGAACCCGCTTTGACACTAACAACCTTCGACCGCTTTGCATCCATTCTCGAAAAGGATTTTCGTGCGGACCCGCTGCTCGTGCTGCCCTCGACTGCTCTTGCTGAACTCGGCCTGGATTCGCTGGCACTCATGGAGTTTGTCTTCGCCGTGGAAGACGAGTTCGAACTTCGCATTCCAGAGGATCGTCTGGACCCACGTGAAGCGGGCATTACGCTGCAACGGTTGTGCGAAGTGATCGACGAGTTGGTGGCGGCACGACCGGAGCCTGCAACAAAATCAAGATGATGGGCCGGTGGTAAATTTGCTGGGCTTGCATAAGCTTGTTACTCACCGCGTGATGCGCTCCGCACGTTGCGGCAACAGGACGACGCAAACGAGGATGAAGGCAGCCAGCGCGGCGGTGGCGGTGTAGCGGCTCAGCTCGAGGCCACCGGCCGAACGGGGTTTGTCCAGCAGGTCGCCCACGGTGGCCCCGAGGGGCCGCGTCAGGATGAACGCGACCCAAAACAAGGCAGTGCGCGAAATGCGCGTCCAAAAGTAGGCTGCTCCGACGAGCGTCAGGCCCGCTGCGAACACAATGGCCCCCCCTTCGTAGCCGAGACCCAGTCCGGCGTCCGGATCTGCTGTCCAGTCGCCGAGAGCCGTGCCGAGCGTCTGCGAAAACATGATGGTTGCCCAATAGAACACTTCGGCCTTGCGCGTCGTGATGGCCGAAACGGATACAGATCCAAGTGCTCGCTGCCAGAGCGCCAAGGTGCCGATCACCAGCAATAAAAGAATCGTTGACCCGCCCAGATATCCAATTCCCAGCGATCGGTCGAGCAGGTCTGCAAGGGTGGTTCCAGCGGTCGTGGTGGCCACGATCACGCTCCAGAAAAGAAACGGATGAAACTCCGCGTTCCTGATCTGGGCTGCCACCGCAACAACGAAGAGGGTCGCGAAGATGGCCGTGCCGATGAGATAGCCGAGGTGCATCGACATGCTGACGGCGTCGCCAGCCGTTTCCCCGAGCGTCGTCGCGGCGATCTTCACCGCCCAGAACCCGAAGGTGACCTCGGCGACCTTTCCGAATTCGATTTGAGGGAGCTGTTTCATGGATGGGTCTTTGCGAGCGCTCGGTCAAGGCCTGGCCGACGAGCCAAGCTTCATCGACCCGTGCTTATGAAATCCTTAAGACCGCGATTTTTGGCTTAAGGCGTCCTTAATGATTCGTGCGGGAGCATCGTCGCGATGCATGTTCAAAGATCGGGATGACGCTGGACAATCTTTCCGTGTTCGAGTTGATGTCCGGGGGCTCGCACGCCTCGGCGGTCACGCTCGCGTTGGCTTCTGTGCTCGCGCGTCTTGCAGCCTGGAGCTTGCCTGTCGCAGCCGTGATTGCGTGGAGGCAAGGGGACAGACGGTCGCGCGTTGACTTGCTGTGCGTGCTGCTTTCGGCAGCAATAGCCTACTCAGTGGTTCTGGTCATCCGCACCAGCGTTTGCCTGCCCGGGTTGGCGAGCCCCAGCTGGGACGCGTTCTCAGGATGCTGGATGGGGCCCGGATCTCCCAACGCACAGGTCGTGCTCTGGTGGAGCGTCGCGCTGGCCTTCGTGCCATTTGGCCGGCTCGCCTGGCTGAGTTTTCCGCTGCTGACGGTCGGGCTCGGTGTAGGCTGGAGCCTGGTCTACCTCGGCCAGGCCTTCCCGCTCGATGTGCTGAGCGCGTTTCCAGCCGCCGCGGCCGGAGCGCTGGTTACATGGGCGCTGCGCGCAGTCGTCCGACCAGCCTGTCATCGTCTGGTTCGTCGCTCGCTTGCATTGACCACCTGGCGCCGGGCATGAGCGTCGATCCCCGATACTGTGGTCATGCGACTGCTCGTTGTTGAAGACGACCCGATGATCGGACGAGCGATACGTCAGGGACTCATCGCGGCCGGCTATGCGGTCGACTGGGCGGAGGACGGCAAAATCGCGGAGCTCGCGCTGGCCAACGGCGTCTACGATCTGGTCATGCTCGACCTGGGTCTTCCCGCGCGCGATGGCATGACGGTGCTCGAGCAGCTTCGTCGCTCCGGCAACCATGTTCCGGTCATCATCGTGACGGCCAGGGACGCTGTGGACCAGCGCGTTGCCGGACTTAATGCGGGCGCGGACGACTACCTGTTGAAGCCTTTCGATCTGGATGAATTGATTGCCCGCGTGCGTGCGCTGTTGCGGCGGCGCGCCGGCGTCGGTTCATCGCTTTTGACGGCCGGCGCCTTAAGTCTTGACACCGTGCGCAAGTCCGTCACGAAGGAGGGCGCTCCTGTGTCATTGTCGGTGCGCGAGTTCGCTCTGCTCGAGGTCCTGATGCAGCAGCCCGGAGCGGTGCTTTCGCGCGAGAAACTCGAGGAATCCATCTACGGATGGGACGACGAGATTGGCAGCAATGCGATCGAGGTGCACCTGCACAACCTTCGTAAGAAGCTGGGCGCACAAGCCATCGTGAACGTGCGCGGCGTCGGCTACAGGTTGGCGGAGTAGCCCGGTGAGATCGTTGCGCGGGGACTTGATGAAGTGGTTGCTCGGGGCGCTGGGCTTCGGCTCTCTCGTGCTCGTGATGGTCGCGTACGTCGTGACGCTCGGCGAAATGAACGAGGTGCTGGATGAGAACCTCAGAGAGGTGGCCGAGGCGGTGGCGCAATACCACGCAAGCGCGCAGGTGACGGCCAAGCCGCTGCCCGTAATGCCAGGCGGCCAAAGCGATGATGACGGCGACCTAGTGAGCCTGGTGTGGCAACCTGACGGCACGCAGGTCTTTTCTTCCAACCCGCGCTTCGCTTTGCGTTTCACGAATGTGCCAGGACCGGGCCGTTTCGAAGTCGCTGGCGAGGAATGGCGGACCTACACCGTGGTGCTGCCCGACACCGTGGTGCAAGCGGCGCAGCGTACGACTGCGCGTCACCAGATGGCCGTTGAATCGGCGTCGAAGCTCTTCATTCCGTTGGCTGCGTTGATCATCTTGCTCGCCGGGCTCATCGTTGTGGCGCTGCGGCGTGGCATGCGTCCGTTGGACGAAGCCACCGGCCAGATCGCACGTCGCAGCGCAATCAGTCTAGAACCGATCGCCAGCGAGAACATGCCACGCGAGATGCAGCCGTTGGTGGCCGCCTTCAACGAACTGATGCAGCGGCTGTCCAACGCCTTTTCGATGCAGCGTCGCTTCGTGGCGGACGCTGCGCACGAACTTCGATCGCCCGTTACGGCGCTGCGGCTGCAGCTCACGCTGCTGGACCGCGCGACCGACGCCGCCGCGCGCGTCGCCGCGTCCGCCGACCTCCGGCTGGGTATCGAACGCTCCGAGCGTCTGGTCGAGCAACTGCTGCAGCTTTCCCGCGCGCAACCCGATGTGGAACTGCACCACGTCGAACGCCTGAGCCTCGGCGATCTGGTGCGCTCGGTGGTCGCGGAATTCCATCGTGAGGCGGTGGCGCGCGGCATCGACCTCGGCGCGTCGACCACCGAAGGCATCTCGGTAGATGGCGACGCCATGCAGCTGACAGTGTTGCTCAACAATCTGGTGCGAAACGCCTTGCGGTACTCACCCGACGGCAGCCGTGTCGATGTCGTTTCCACCCTCCAAGAGGGGCGGCCGATGCTGCGGGTGATCGACAACGGTCCTGGTATTCCGCCGGCTGACCGAGACCACGTCTTCGAGCGCTTTCGCCGCGGTAGCGCATCGCATGTGCGCAAGGGTGATCCTGCTGGCAGCGGCCTGGGCCTAGCGATCGTGCATGCCATTGCGGGGCGCCATGGCGCCATCGTGAGTCTGCACTCCGGCGCCGACGTGTGGCCGGGCCTTGAGGTCCGGGTCACGTTCGGTTAGCCACCCGTCGCGCCCTCAATGTTGCGTGTCGTTCGCCTTGGTTCGAGGTAGGGCGCGCGATCGATCCCGTGCTGTTGGCCGGATCCGCGCTTCACCGGATCAGGCCCGGCGGCCGCGGTGCGCGGCAGCGTCGCCTCAATGAGGAGCGCCGCAATCCGGTCCTGGCGAACTCAAATGCGAGCGGCATGCGTCGTGAATGGCGAGCCTGCTCAGCCCAAAGAACCTCGGATATGAGGATGGATGGTGACGGTTTCGTCACCGAAGCTGACCCGGTTGCCTGCATCCCGATCAGTATCGGCATCGCGGACAACCATTTAAATTTGTGCGGACTGCACTTCGGCACTGGCCGGTGGAACACTCGATCTCCGCATTGGAGGCGAGGTCGTCGACGATTTCTAAGCGGTTGAACTCGGCACGCGCAGCACATTGGACGTGCTGGTGCATCGATCTCAGGACGCCCGGATGGGACGCCCTTGACATCATCGGATCGCTTCGGCGAAGCGCCGGGAATTGGCCATCTTGGTGTTCAGCGGTCATCCGGAAGCGCAGCACGCGCAAGCTGCTCAAGGAAGTGGGGCAGAAACGTCGCAGCATAAGTACAGAACAGAGTGGCGCACCGCACCAGTTGGAGGGACTTCGACCGTTTCGGCGGATCGAGCCAGACCGTCTCCTTAGCCGCCGCCGAAGGCCGTGGCGATGGACCGCCAGACCAGCCCCAGCATCGCCGCCCCTGCGATCACAGGGATCACGTTTCGGTGAAACCGGAAGAGGGCAACCGCTGCCAGCACGGCAATCACGGCGGCGCCGATGTCAAAGCCGCCGAAGAGGCCTGCCGGCCACAGCACGTGGTAGCCAAAGAACACTGCCAGGTTGAGAATCACACCGACCACTGCGGCCGTGATCGCGGTGAGTGGCGCGGTGAACTTCAGATCGTTGTGCGTCGTCTCGATCAGCGGTCCACCCGCCAGGATGAAAAGAAACGACGGCAGGAAAGTAAACCAGGTCACCACCGTGGCAGCCAGCGCGCCGGCAAGGAACAGGCTTTCCGGCCCGAGCACCGCCTGGGCGTACCCGCCCACGAAGCCCACGAACGCGACCACCATGATGAGGGGGCCCGGCGTCGTTTCGCCGAGCGCCAGCCCGTCGATCATCTGCACGGGCGTCAACCATGCGTAGTGTTCGACCGCCCCCTGGTAGACGTACGGCAGCACCGCGTACGCGCCGCCAAAGGTCAGCAAAGCCGCCTTGGTGAAGAAGACCCCCATTCGCACCAGCGTTTGCTCCCAGCCGAATGCCATGGCCAAGGCTGCCATAGGCATCGCCCAAAGCAGCGCGCCTACCGCTCCCACTGTCGCACACCGACGCCAGGTGAAAAGGGCATGCGCTGGCGTCGGGGTGTTGTCATCGATCAGTGCGGGACCGAAAGAGCGGTCGGATGCCTTGTGCCCACCGCCTGTGACGAATTTCTCGGGACGCACCTTGCCGCCGACATAGCCCACGAGCGCCGCCAGCGCCACGATCAAGGGGAAGGGCACTTTGGCGGCAAAGATCGCGAGGAAAGCTATGAAGGCGATGCCCCGCAATACGTTGTTCTTCAGCGCGCGGGAGCCAATGCGGTGAGCTGCCTGCAGCACGATGGCCGTGACCGCCGGCTTGATGCCATAGAAGAGCCCAGCCACCAGAGGCACGTCGCCAAAGGCGATGTATACCCAAGCGAGCGCGATCAGGATCAGCAGCGAAGGCAGGACGAAGAGCACTCCCGCCACGATGCCGCCCCACGTGCGGTGCATGAGCCAGCCGATGTAGGTGGCCAGTTGCTGCGCCTCGGGACCGGGCAGGACCATGCAGAAGTTCAGCGCATGCAGAAAGCGTCCTTCGGAAATCCATCGGCGCCGCTCGACCAGTTCCTCGTGCATGATCGAAATCTGACCGGCCGGGCCGCCGAAGCTGATGAAGCCGAGCTTGAACCAGAAGGCAAGCGCCTCGCGGAAGGAAACCGAGGCCGGCGCCGGCGGGTTCGCTTCGACGGGGGCGGAGAGAACAGCTGTCATGGCGTTACCCGTTCTTTCTCGAAAGTGGCCAGCAGGCCTTCGAACACCGCCCCCGCCTCCGGCAGCAGTTGATCGTCGCCTGAACGACATCGCGAACTCCGGCTGGCGCTGCTAGCACGCCAGCCGCCTCGGGAGGCCGGACGCCTTCGACGTCAATGAAGTGGACCAGCGCGCCGATCCGGTTCTGTGCGCCTTTATCGTGCCCGAAGCTCGTCACCATCACCTCGAAGGTCATCCAGGCGCCGACGTGGCTGAAGCGCGCGCCATCGAAGTCGAAGCCGATGGCGCCGACGGGCCAGTCCTTGGAATTCCGCAGCCATGGCAATCTCGCCTGCGCGTCGCTGAAACGGTGAATGAACCATGGCAGACCAGGCGATCGATCCATGCACGCCGCCGGGTCGCCCACACCCGCCCCGGTAGTCCGCGACGGCCAAATGCGCAACGGCTCCTTCACTGGCATGCGGCTCGTCCGGAGAAAGCCGCCCTGCGATCAACAAGGCAATATATGCCACGGCGGCTTGTGCCCGCTTTTGCGCATCGGGCGGGAAGAAATCGATCACCGCGATGCGTCCAAGGCCTTTCGCAGGCGGCGTCCTGCTCACACGGTGTCTGATTCCCTGGCGGCCCCGATTTCCTGCAGTGCCATCGCGGGCTCCTTTTCGAAAGCCGCGCAATTGGCCTCTGGGTGGAAGAGGGCAGCAAAGGATCGCATGCGAGCCGTGGCGCTCTCTTTCGGGAAGGTCGGGATGAGGCAAACCAACTTCATGCAGCGAACTCTACCAATATGTAGAGCTTGTCAGTGCGAAAATGATCGCTAGCTTCGAGTGCAGGTCAGTCAAACGCGCCCGCAAATCAGAGAACCATGAACCCCAGATCATTGAAGTCCTTGTGCCTCGCGGCCAGCCTGCTCTTCAGCACGGTTGCGCTTCAAGGCTGTGCGGGTCCCGGATCCGACGCAGCAGCGCCATGCATGGACATCAGCGGCGTTTACGGGCAGCAGCCCGTAGAGGGCGACGAGTCGCTTCTGACTTTGCTGCTGGGCGCGGACCTGCGGGGCGGAGCCACGACCCGATTGATCGCGGGCGCTTCGTCTTTGCAGATTGACTCCCCGCCGGTGCATCGGCTTTTACATATGCCAGAGGACTACCGCTGCGAGGCTGATGGAGCGATCGCATTGACGCGCCGCGACACTGCGCGGATCAGCTTGCCGCCCTTGATCAATCAGCAGGTCACCAGGTCCTATGTCTTACGCCGGGATGCGTCTGGCGAACTCATATTGAGCGTCTTTTCGCAAACGGTGGCGTCGCCCTACGGAGTCCGGCTCGCCGGGCCGGTCCAGTTGGACAAGACCATCCGGTGGAAGCGCCAAGCCGGCAGTTGAACACGGCGTCCGTGCAGCGGCTCAGTGCTCGTGACGGTGATGCGCATCCGGCACATGCCGATGCTTGTGCACGCGGCGGGTATGCAGGCGCGGATGCGATTGGATCCCGCGGTCCATGCGGTCCTCTTTCATATCTCCTCGCACGCGCTGAACCTACATCGCCCGTCACCAGAAGACGAAAGGCAGGACCAGCGCACCCACCACGAGGGCGGTGCCAGCCTTGTCCAGGCGATGATCTTCCACAGGTGAACCTTCGGCCGCGCATCTTTCCGCTCTTCGCTGAGAGCGTGTGACCAGAGGGAACCCGATGCTTACTCAATGCCACAACCCGTCCCCTGTTAGCGGTTATTACTTAACATAAGATACATTGTATTTTTAAATGGTGTGGGAGCAAAGTTGTAATGTCGTATTCCAGCAAAGTTCAAATGTCGCAAAGTTGGCTGCCCCGAGCTCCGAGGCATGGCCATGGCGACACCTGCTGCGACGATCACTATGACGATGCGCGAAGCCGATCGGCTCAAGACGATTCAGGCGGTGGTCGACCGGATGCTGCGGGTCGGCCAGGCCGCGCAGCGGCTTGGCATGAGCCGAAGGCAGATAGAGCGGCTGGTGAGCCGCTACCTGGACCACGGGCCCTCCGGCCTGGTCTCACGCAAGCGCGGGCGTCCCAGCAATAACCAGCTGGCCCCGGGGATCGCCGAGCGCGCCGTCGCGCTCATTCGCGAGCGCTACGCCGACTTCGGCCCGACTCTGGCCGCCGAGAAGCTGGAGGAATGTCATGGCGTCGTGCTCAGCAAGGAAACCGTTCGGGCGCTGATGGTGACGACAGGCTTGTGGACGCCACGCAGGCAGCGCGCCCCCAGGATCCACCAGCCGCGCAACAGGCGTTCGTGCCTGGGCGAACTGATCCAGATCGATGGCAGCGATCATGAGTGGTTCGAAGAGCGCGATGTGCGTTGCACATTGCTGGTGTTCATCGATGACGCGACCAGCCGGCTGATGCAATTGCATTTCGTGCCGACCGAATCGGCCTTCGCGTACTTCGAGGCCACTCGGGCGTACCTCGAGGAACATGGCAAGCCCGTGGCGTTCTACAGCGACAAGGCCACCATCTTCCGTTCGGCGCGCGACTCGACCGACTTCGGCCGCGGCACGACCCAATACGGTCGTGCACTGTTCGAGCTGAACATCGACATCATGTGTGCCAACACGAGCCAGGCCAAGGGCCGCGTGGAGCGCGCCAATCTGACCCTGCAGGATCGTCTGGTCAAGGAGTTGCGCCTGCGCGGGATCAACTCACGGGAAGCGGCCAATTCCTTTGCACCGCACTTCATCGCCGATTTCAATGCGCGGTTTGCGAAGCCGGCCAGACGGGACTTCGATGCCCATCGACCGGTGCGAGCCGACGAGGATCTCGATTTGATCTTCACCTGGCGCTTGCAGCGCAAGGTCTCGCTGTCGCTCACGCTGCAGCACGAGCGCGTGATCTACCTGCTCAAGGACACGCCAGCCAACCGCAAGCTGATCCATCGCTACATCGATGTCTACGAGTACCCGGATGGCCGCATCGAGCTGCGCGCTGACGGCGTCAATCTGGCCTACGAGCGCTACGACAGACTGCCGCAGATCGACACGGCCGCCATCGTCGAGAACAAGCGTCTGAGTCACGCCTTGCAGGCCGCCCTGGTGATCCAAACCCAGCGTGACGATCGCAGGAAGTCGAACACGCCCTCGCGCACGAATCAAGGCCAGGCGCCCTACCCCAAACAGAAATTGCCAGGAACCAAGCGTTCAAGGCAGTTCACAACCGAAGACCTCGAACTGGCGGTGATGAGCGTGTGCAAGCCCTCCAGCTCAAATCCCTTGGCGGCGCGGAAATGAAGATCGAGATGCCTTCGGTGGACAAGTCTGTGGAGGCTCAAAGGCAAGGCGGCCACTGCGTTCGCTGGAGACCCTCAAAAAAGGACAAATACGACATTTCAACTTTGCCAGCCGTACGACATTTCAACTTAGCCTCGACAATCGCAACTGCTTCGAACTCAAAGGCGCGCAGCTACGCCAGATCGATCCCCGCATCGAGGATGACGGACAGGTCTCCCCTCGTCTCTTCGAGCTGCACCAGGGTCGCCTGGCGCGCAGCCAGCGAATCGCGGCTGAGCAGCGCGGTGAGGATCGCCTTGTGCCGCGGCAAGGACAGCGCATGCGTGTTGGGCAGCTTGCTGC
>JAQGMP010000300.1 GCA_028292285.1 Variovorax sp.
ACGTTGGCGATGATCACCGCGATGCGCGCGTTCCACGGGCTGCCGAGAAAGTCGATGTAGGTGTCGATCAAACCCATCTTGACCAGCGCCCAGCTGATGATCGAAAACTGCGAGTCGTAGATCCACCAGAAGGCGATGGCCGACAGCGCGGTCGGCACGATGTACGGCAGCAAAATCACCGCCCTGAAGAAGGTCTTGAAGCGGATGTTCTTGTTCAGAAGAATCGCCAGCCACAAGCCCAGAAAAAACTTGAACACGCTCGCCACGGCTGTGTAGAAAAGCGTGTTGAAAAGCGCGAGCCGCACCACTGCGTCGCCCCACAGGTACTCGTAATTTTCAAGCCCGATCCACTGGCCGGGACGGCCGACCTTGGCATCGGTGAAGCCGAGGTAGGTGCCCAGCCCCAGCGGGTACGTCAAGAACAGCAGCAGCAGCACGGCAGCCGGCAACATGAACATGAAGCCGAGCGCGTTGCGGCTGTTCTGCATCCGCGCGAGCAGCGGCATCGGGCGCGCCGCCGCGGCCTGCTGCAGCCGGACGCCGTCGGCTCCTGCCGGTGAAATGACGACCCGTGGCGTGGACATTTATCGCAGGACCCGGATCAGAGCTTGTAGTAGCGCTCGGCGCGCTTTTGCGCGCGCTCTGCAGCTTCTTTCGGCGTCTTCGATCCGCTGGCGGCTTCGGCCACCATGTTCGGAATGATGAAGTCCGCCGCGGCGCCGGCCGATGCATAACCCAGCTTGCCGTCGTAGCCGCCCGGACGCAGGTTCTTGACCGAGTCGCGGTACGGCGTGTTCTTGGGGTCGGAGCTCCAGATCGTGTTGGCTTCATAGTAGCGCAGGGGTTGCGCCACGTACCCGCCACCACCTTGCAGCCACGGATCGAACTGTTCCTTCTCCATCATGAAGCGCAGGAATTCCTTGGATGCCTGAGGGAACTTCGTGTACTTCATGACCATCTGGTTGAAGAACAGGTGCGACTCGGTCGGCACGCCGACCGGGCCGATCGGGAACACCGCGTGGTTGATGTCGGCGGCCATTTCCTTGACCTTCGGGTCGGTGGAATTCTTGGCGGCGTAGTACACCGAGATGCCGTTGTTGGTGACGCTGATTTGCCCGTCGAGGAAAGCCTTGTTGTTGTTCGGGTCGAGCCACGACAGCGTGCCAGGAATGAAGTTGGCATACAGCTCCTTGCCGTACTCCAGCGCCTTGATGGTTTCCGGGCTGTCGATCACGACCTTGTTGGTCTTGTCGACCAGCTTGCCGCCGTGCGACCAGATGAGCCAGTTGCACCAGGTGCTGTCGCCGGTCGCATTGCCGAGCGCCATGCCGCCGGGCGTGCCCTTTTCTTTCAGGTTGCGATAGAGCTTCAGGAAGTCGTCGGTGGTCTTCGGGAAGGTGTCGAAGCCCGCCGCCTTGACCATGCTTTCGCGGTACACGATGAGCGAGCCCGACGCGCCGAGCGGCAGGCCCAGCCACTTCTTGCCGTCGGGCCGCATGAAGGCCTCGCCGGCGGGGTACCACCCGCCGTACTTCTTGCCGAGGTATTCGGCCAGGTCGGTCACGTCGAGCAGCTTGTCGGGGTACAGGTTGGCATCGTCGTTGGTCGACAGGATGATGTCGGGCCCGGCGCCGGTGTTGGCAGCGACTGCGGCCTTGGGGCGCACGTCTTCCCAGCCTTCGTTGTCGACGCGCACTTCGACGCCCGTCAGCTCGGTAAATTTCTTGACGTTGGCCATGTAGGCGTCGATGTCGCCCTGCACGAAGCGGCTCCAGCGCAGCACGCGCAGCTTGGCGCCCTTTTCGGGCTTGAAGGTCATCGTCTGGGCTTGCGCCGCCGACGAGAAAAGCGCGGTGCCGGTGCCGAGGGTGGCTACTGCGGCGACGCCGGCAGAGCTTTCCAGAAACTTGCGGCGATTGAAGTCACTCATTCATGTCTCCTAGGTGTGAACGGGGCCAACTGATAAATCAGGCCACCAGCCGTTCGCCGGTGCCTGCGTCGAAAAGATGTGCGCGCTGCAGGTCGGGCTGCAAACGGATCGTGGTGCCGGGCGCAAAGTCGTGGCGCTCGCGGAAGACCGCCGACAACTCGGCGCCTTCATGCCGGCACGAGACGAAGGTGTCCATGCCGGTCGGCTCCATCACCACGACCTTCGACGGAATGCCGCCCGCATCGGACAGCGAAAGATGTTCGGGCCGCGTGCCATAGACGACCGGCTGGCCATCGGCCCCGCCGGCCTGCAGCGGTGCATCGAGCTGCGTGCCGTCCTGCAGTTCGACGTGTGCTGCACCCGCTTTGCGGCGCAACGTGCCGGGCAAAAAGTTCATCGAAGGCGAGCCGATGAAGCCGGCGACGAACTGGTTCGCCGGCCGGTCGTACAGCTCGAGCGGACTGCCGGTCTGCTCGATGCGGCCGTCGCGCATCACCACGATCTTGTCGCCCATCGTCATGGCTTCGATCTGGTCGTGCGTGACGTAGATCGACGTGGTCTTCAGGCGCTGATGCAGCTCCTTGATCTCGCTGCGCATCGCGACGCGCAGCTTGGCGTCGAGGTTCGACAACGGCTCGTCGAACAGGAAGACCTGCGGGTCGCGCACGATGGCACGGCCCATGGCGACGCGCTGGCGCTGGCCGCCCGAGAGTTGGCGCGGATAGCGGTCGAGCAATGGAATGAGCGCCAGAATTTCAGCCGCGCGCTTGACCTTCGACTCGATGACCGACTTGTCGGCCTTGGCGAGCGCCAGCGAAAACGCCATGTTGTCACGCACCGTCATGTGCGGGTACAGCGCGTAGTTCTGGAACACCATCGCAATGTCGCGCTCCTTGGGCGGCAGGTCGTTGACGCGCTTTTCGCCGATGCGAATTTCACCGCCGTTGATCTGCTCCAGTCCCGCGATCATGCTCATCAGCGTCGACTTGCCGCAGCCCGAAGGTCCGACCAGCACAGTGAACGAACCGTCCTTGATGTCGATGTCCACGCCATGCAGGATCGGGACATCACCGAAGTTCTTCTTGACACCCTGGATCGTGACGCTGGCCATGCAGATGGAATCCTGAAAAA
>JAQGMP010000555.1 GCA_028292285.1 Variovorax sp.
GAGCGGGCAACGCACGGCGATCGAGCTTGCCGTTGTCGGTCATCGGCAGCGACGTCATTTGCACGAAGGCAGCGGGCACCATATAGGCCGGCATGCGCTCGCCGAGATGGTGCCGCAGTTCCGGCACCGACATGGCGCCACCTTCGGGCACCACGTACGCCACCAGCCGCGCTTCGTGGCCGACATCGTCGAGACGGGCGACCACCGCGCAGGCGCGCACCGATGCGTGCTGAAGCAACTCGCTTTCGATCTCGCCGGTTTCGATGCGAAAGCCGCGGATTTTCACTTGCTGATCGATGCGGCCCATGTACTCGAGCTCGCCCTCGGCCGTGCGGCGCGCGAGGTCGCCCGAGCGGTAGGCCCGAACCGGTTTGCCGCTGGCCGGATCGGTCCAGTCGATGAAGCGCTGGGCCGTCAGTTCGGGCCGGCGCAGGTAGCCGTTGCTCACGCCCGCGCCGCTCACCAGGATTTCGCCGGGCTCGCCGACCACGACCGGTGCCAGTGCTTCGTTGACCAGGTCGATGCGCAGATCCGGAATCGGCTCGCCGATGACGCTGCCGCGGCCCGCCGCCACGTCGGCCGCAGTGATGGGACGGTACGTGACGTGCACCGTCGTCTCGGTGATGCCGTACATGTTGACCAGGCGCGGCGCGGTGTCGCCGTGGCGCTCGAACCACGGCTTGAGCATTTGCAGCTCGAGCGCCTCGCCGCCGAAGACGACGTGGCGCAGGCGCAGCGCATCGGGTGCCAGCGACGAGCGGCGATCGGCGTCGATCAGCGTGCGGAATGCCGATGGCGTTTGATTGAGCACGGTGACGCCTTCGCACACCAGCAGGTCGAGAAACTCCGCCGGCGAGCGCGTGACGGCTTGCGGCACCACCACGACACGGCCGCCGTACGCCAGCGCGCCCCAGATTTCCCAAACCGAGAAGTCGAAGGCATGCGAGTGGAAAAAAGTCCAGACATCGTCGGGGCCGAAACCGAACCACGCGTCGGTCGCGTCGAACAGCCGCGCGACATTGCCGTGCGTCACCAGGCAGCCTTTGGGGGTGCCGGTGGAGCCGGAGGTATAGATCACATAGGCGAGCGCGTCAGCGTCGTCCACGCCGATGTTGTCAGTGGCCGGTTCGCTCGCATAGTCGACCCACAGCGTGGGCACGGAGAGGGCCGGAAGGTCGGCGGCACTTGCCGCGCTCGTGAGAAAGGCGACGGGTTGCGCGTCTTCGAGCACAAAGGAGAGACGGGCGGCAGGGTAGGCCAGATCGATAGGCAAATAAGCGCTGCCCGACTTGAGGACCGCCAGCAAGCCGACCACCATATCGACCGAGCGCTCCATGCCGACGGCGATGAGCTTGTCGCGGCCAGCGCCCAGTTCTTGCAAACGCATTGCAACGCTGTTGGCACGGCGGTTTAATTCTGCAAAACTGAGAGTGACGCCGTCGCATGACACCGCGATGGCATCGGGCGTATGTAACGCCCGCTGGGCGATCCGTTGATGAATGGACACAAAAGCCTGGCTTGAATGGTCCATGATCATGGCCTCTCGGGTTGGAACGGTGCAATGAACGGCAACATGATGTTTCAGGCGTCAGGTTAACTACAAAGCATTCATTACGCCAGTGCTGGGGATATTGCCCTCTGCATCGCACACCGGCCATTGACCAAAAGCCATGCCCAAAGGACATAGGCCGCCACCGGCGCTAGCAACATCCGATGCAATTCGTTGCGATTAACGAGTTGACAGAAGGCTTGCGCTTAACGCTATTGTGCGCGCTTTTTGTAAAAAGTGAATACAAATAGCTGACATTTGTGTGTCGCTTTTGACCAACCGTCGCCTGCGCTGCGATCTGCTGATTCGGCGCCCGGTGCGGCGCCGCTGTCAGGTGGTGGCTTCGTCGCGCGAGGCGTCTGTCAGGTGCGCTTCGTCGCTCCATCCGACCAGGCTGAAGCCCTCGGGTGTCCAGAGAATCCGGTTGATGGCGGCGTTGCGGAGCAGCCAGGTGCGCGGCGCCTGAAGCGCTTGACGTGTAGCAGCGCGGTACAGCACGTCCATGACGCCGCCATGCGCTACCAGCACGACGAGCTGGCCCGCGTGGCGCGCCGCCAGTTCGGAGGCGACGGTTGTCACGCGGTCGCGAAAAACGATCAGGCTTTCGCCCCCTTCGGGCGCGAATTCGGGGTCGCGTTCGCGCCACAGGCGGGCCTGATCGGGCAAAGTTTTTTCGATTTCGGCAAAGCTCATGCCTTCGAAGCTTCCGAAGGCACGTTCCCGCAGCCGGGGCTCGGGCAGGACTTGCAGCCCCGTTGGCCGTGCGATCTCGAGTGCCGTGTTCCAGGCACGCGACAGGTCACTGGCGTAGATGACGTCGATCGCTTCGTCGGCCAGCGCTTGACCGACGCGACGGGCTTGCCATTCGCCGGTGGCATTGAGCCCGATGTCGAGCTGCCCCTGGATCCGGGTGTCGACGTTCCACGCGGTTTCGCCGTGACGAACAGCGATGAGTCGGGTGGCCTCCATCCGCGGCGGTCTAGGGTCGGGCTGGCGCGGATGGCGCGGCCGGCGGCGTTGGCATGTTCGCGCCAGGCAACGCAATGTCGACGCGCCGCTCGCCTGCAGGCGGGTTCGGGAATCCCTGCAGGGCGGCCTCGAACATCACGGGCAGGATGTCGGCGCTCCGGTTGTACGGACCGTCGTTGCTCGCATGCGTCTCGTAGACCACCTGGCCCGATGCCAATTCGCGCAAGACCACGCTCACTTCCCTGACGTACCAAGGGTTGGACATGTCCGGAAACGCCGGGCCGTAGAAGCCGCCGTAACCGTAGCCGAGTCCTGCACTGAATCCGTGCCGGCCATAGACGCCATATCGGAAACCGGGGCCCCAGGGCGCCCAGGGACCGGCGCCGTAAAGCAGCGGATCGGCCAGCGGCGAGAGCGCCTCGTTCACCCGCGCATCGATCTGGGCGCTGTAGCGCGGTTGCGCATCGTCGCGCCGCAGGCCGACCTTGCCCAGCGCGGCGGCGGCCATCGCTTCGAGCGACTGCTGCGCCGCTTCGTTCGATTGCTGCGACGGCAGCCGCTCGAAACGGTATGTCGCTTCGGCCGGAGCCGGGGCGGCCGCCAGCCTCGAGAAACTGCGGACGTCGCTGTCGACCACCCAACCGGTCGCACAGCCAGTCAGTGCGCCCAGCACGAACAACGAGGCGATGGCGGCAAGGGCGCGACTCACACTTCTCATAGGTCGCCTCCGCGCCTCAAAGCTGCACGAT
>JAQGMP010000569.1 GCA_028292285.1 Variovorax sp.
CACCATGGCCGTAGCGCTCGCGGTGCTGACGGTGTGGTTCTCGATCCGCTACCGCGAAGGCGCCAACGTCGATCGCAGCAATCCGCCTTCGGAGGCCAGCGGCCTGGAGATGGCATGGACGGTCACGCCGCTGCTGCTGTTCATCGGCATCTTCGCGTGGGCTGCCTATGACTATGCGGACGCACGCCATGTGCCCCCTGATGCGCTGCCGGTCTACGTGGTCGCCAAGCAGTGGATGTGGAAGCTGCAGCACGGCAACGGCCGCCGCGAGATCAACGAACTGCATGTGCCGCTGGGCCAGCCGGTGGAACTCGTCATGGCCTCCGAAGACGTCATCCACAGCTTCTACGTGCCGGCCTTCCGATTGAAGCAGGACGTGGTGCCGGGCCGCTATTCGCGCTTCTGGTTCACCGCCACCGAACTCGGCACCTTTCGGCTTTTTTGTGCCGAGTACTGCGGCAGCGAACACTCGGGCATGGTCGGCACGGTGACGGTGATGACGCCGACCGCGTACGCACGCTGGCTGCAGTCGGGGCCGGCCGAGCCCGGCATCGTCCAGCAAGGCTTCGCGTTGTTCCGCAGTGCCGGCTGCAGCGGCTGCCACGACGCCGCATCGACCGTGCATGCGCCCTTGCTGCAGAACCTCTACGGCCGCCAGGTCCATCTGCAAGACGGCCGCAGCGTCGTCGCCGACGACAACTACCTGCGCGACGCCATCGTGCTGCCCTCGAAAGACATCGTGGCCGGCTTCGCGCAGGTGATGCCGAGCTACGCCGGCCAGTTCGACGAAGCGCAACTGCAGCAACTCATCGGCTATCTGCGCGCCGGCGCGCCCGCCGATCCGAACGATGCCGACGTGGAGAAACAAAAATGACAAGCTACCTGGACGACGGCCTCACCCTGCGCTCGTGGCTGACGACGCACGACCACAAGCGCATCGCCATCCTCTACGCGCTGGCGATCACCTTCTTCTTTTTCGTCGGCGGCGCGGCCGCGACCGTGATCCGCCTGGAGCTCGCCACGCCGGCCGGCGATCTGGTGCATGCCGACACCTACAACAAGCTCTTCACCGCGCACGGCGTGGTCATGGTGTGGCTGTTTTTGATTCCGTCGATCCCCTCGGTCGTCGGCAACTTCATGATCCCGCTGATGATCGGCGCGCGCGACCTGGCGTTTCCGCGCATCAACCTGCTGAGCTTCTACCTGTACGTCGGCGGCGGGCTGCTGACCATGCTGGCCCTGTTCTTCGGCGGCGTCGACACCGGCTGGACCTTCTACACGCCCTACGCCACGATGTTCTCCAACGGCTATGTCGTGCTGACGCTGGTCGGCATCTTCATCACCGGCTTCTCGTCGATCGCGACCGGCCTCAACTTCATCGTCACGGTGCACACGCTGCGCACGCCGGGCATGGGCTGGTTCCAGTTGCCGCTGTTCGTCTGGGCGATCTATGCGACCAGCATCATCCTGGTGCTGGCCACGCCGGTGCTGGCGATCACCGTGTTGCTGGTGGTGGCCGAGCGGCTCTTTCAGGTGGGCGTGTTCGACCCGGCGTTCGGCGGCGACCCGCTGCTGTTCCAGCATCTCTTCTGGTTCTATTCGCATCCCGCGGTCTACATCATGGTGCTGCCGGCGATGGGCGTGATCAGCGAGATCATTCCGTGCTTTGCGCGCAAGCGCATCTTCGGCTACCGCTTCATGGCCTACGCGATGCTCGCGATCGCGGGCTTCGGCTTTCTGGTGTGGGGGCACCACATGTTCGTCAGCGGGCAATCGGTCGCGGCGAGCGTGGTGTTCTCGCTGTTGAGCTTCATGGTGGCCGTGCCGTCCGCTATCAAGGTGTTCAACTGGACCGCCACGCTCTACAAGGGTTCGATCACTTTCGAGGCGCCGATGCTCTACGCGCTCGGCTTTCTCGGGCTCTTCACCATCGGCGGGCTGACCGGACTTTTCTTGGCATCGCTCGCGCTCGACGTGCACCTGACCGACACCTACTTCGTGGTGTCCCACTTCCACTACATCATGGTCGGCGGCGCCGTCATGGCGTACTTCGGCGCCCTGCACTTCTGGTGGCCGAAGGTGACCGGGCGCATGTATCACGCGCTGTGGGCCCGCGTCGCCGCGGTGCTGGTGTTCGTCGGTTTCAACCTCACGTTTTTCCCGCAGTACATCCTGGGCTATCAGGGCATGCCGCGCCGCTATCACGCGTATGCGCCCGAGTTCCAGGTGCTCAACGTGCTGTCGTCGGCCGGTGCCGTGGTGCTGGCGCTGGGCTACCTGATGCCGCTCTTCTATCTGGCCTGGTCGCTGCGCAGCGGCGAGCGTGCGCCATCGAATCCGTGGGGCGCGCGCGGGCTCGAATGGGAGACGCAGTCACCGCCGCCCACCCACAATTTCGACGTGCCGCCGAAAGCGCCGGGCGACGCCTACGACTACACGCCGGCAACGCCAGCGCGGATGCACGGATGAACGCCGCCGTGCTCGCCGACGACGATGCGGCTGCCGATGCACCGGTGCCAGATCGTGCGGCCGGCGAGTTCGGCATGTGGATCTTCATCGCGAGCGAGATGCTGTTCTTCGGCGCGCTGCTGCTGACCTATGCCTGGGGCCGCGTGTATTTTCCGGAAGGCTTTGCCGCGGCCGGCCGCCACACCGACGTCTTGCTCGGCACCGTCAACACCGCGGTGCTGTTAACGAGCAGCCTGCTGGTCGCCGTTGCGGCCGCCGCGGCGTCGGCGCGACGACCCGGGCTTGCTGGCGCGCTGTTGGCAGGGACGGCCTTGCTCGGCATCGTCTTCCTCGGCATCAAGGCGATCGAATACCACCACGAGTGGCAGCAAGCACTGTTCCCGGGGCCGGCCTTTCGCCTGGACGGCGCCGCGGCCGTGCCTGCAGGCGCACAACTGTTCTTCGTGTTCTATTTCGTTGCCACCGGACTGCATGCGCTGCATGTCGCGGGCGGCATCGGATTGATGGCAACGACCGCATGGGGCCAGTGGCGCGAAGCACCGGAAGCCACACCCGAACGCGTTCATCTGGCAGGCTTGTACTGGCACTTCGTCGACGTGGTGTGGGTGCTACTGTATCCACTGCTGTACCTGGTCGGGCGCAACGGATGAAGGCCAACGCCACCGATCCGCTTACGTCATTGCGAAGGCAGATGCGCCAGCTCGCCGGCGCATGGCTCGCGCTGGTGCTGCTGATGAGCCTGAGCCTCGGCGTCGCCTACCTGCACCTCGGCGCCTTCACCTGGATGGCGGGCATCGGCATCGCGTTGGTGAAGATCGCCGTGATCGGGCGCTGGTTCATGCAGTTGCACCAAGCGTCGCCCTGGAGCCGGCTGGCGGGCGCCATCGCACTGGCACTGATCGCGCTGCTTGCTGCGCTGGGCTTCTTCGAGGCGTTCACGCGCGACGATGCGTCCGCCCGTTGGCAGGTGCCTCAGCAGCTGCCAGCGGTGCGTCCGGCCCCGTCGCGGTGACCGGTGGTCTTCAAGACGCGAAGCCCAGCAGCTTCCTCGGCGTGTCGACCATCACCGCGTGGCGCGTAGCCTCGTCCGGAAGCAGTGCCTCGGTCCAGCCGAGCAGCGGTCCGTAGTCCGTGCGCGCGGGCGCGCGAAGGAACGGCTAATCGACGCCCGCATCAGCGCACGCGGCGTGTAGGCCGCGATCAGCGCCTGCACGAATGGCTTCATGTCGCCGTGCGGAAAAAGCACTTGCGGAGCTTTTTGCGAGGCCTGAAAGTTTGACCACCGCGCGGCCGGTTCGTGCCATTGCCAACAGGTCGGAACGAACGCAGTTGCGCGCCCTCGACCTGCACGTTCGCGATCATGTCGAGCTCGCGAAGCCGCTCGAGCAGCGGTCCGATGTCCTTGTAGTAATCGACGCCGAGAAATGCCGCATTGAAGGCGACGCCGATGACGCCGGCCGCCTTCAAGGCTTGCAACTCATCGCGGCTCGCATCGTTGCGAGTGA
>JAQGMP010000582.1 GCA_028292285.1 Variovorax sp.
CTGCGCCTTGAGCGCCATGAACTCCGGCGAGGTCTTGATCGTGTAGTGCCGCGGGTGCGGAAAATCGACCGCGATCTCGGTCTTGATGCGCCCCGGCCGCGCGCTGAACACCGCCACGCGATTCGCCATGAAGATCGCCTCGTCGATGTCGTGCGTGACGAACAGCACCGTCTTTTGCGCGGACTCCCAGATGCCGAGCAGCAGCTCCTGCATCAACACACGGGTCTGGTTGTCGAGCGCGCCGAAAGGCTCGTCGAGCAGCAGCATCTTCGGGTCGTTGGCGAGCGCGCGCGCGATGGCGGTGCGTTGCTGCATGCCGCCCGACAGCTGCTTGGGAAAGTGGTTCTCGAAACCGCGCAGACCGACCTTGGCGATGAAGTAGTCGCTGCGCTCTTTTTGCACGGCTTCCGGCAGACCGCGCTCGCGCAATCCGAAGCGGATGTTCTGCGCGATGGTGAGCCAGGGAAAGAGCGTGTAGCTCTGGAATACGACGCCGCGGTCGGAACCCGGTCCATCGATGTTTGCGCCGTCGAGCAGCACCTTGCCCGCCGTCGGAAAGTCGAGGCCCGCCACGATGCGCAGCAAGGTCGACTTGCCGCAGCCCGAGGGGCCGAGGATGGTCACGAAGTCGTTCTCGCGCACTTCGAAATCGATCGGTTGCAGCGCCTGCGTCGACTGGCCCTTGGTGCCGGCAAAGGTGCGCGTCACACCGCGGATGGAGAGCTGGCTTCTGTCGAGCGTCACAGCGTGCTCCATGCGAAGAGGCGGCGATTCACCGCCTTGAAGGCGAAGTCGGACACCAGCCCGATGATGCCGATGACGATGATGCCGAAGATGATCTGGCCGGTATTCAAGAGCGCCTGGCTGTCGGTGATCATGTGGCCGATGCCCGACGACGAGCCGATCAGCTCGGCCACGATCACGTAGGTCCAGGCCCAGCCGAGCACCAGCCGCAGCGTTTCTGCGATGCCGGGCGCCGCACCGGGGATCAGCACGCGCCGGACGATGCCGCGGCTGTCTGCGCCGAGTGTGTAGGCGGCTTCGACCAGATCGCGCCGCGCACCGCCGACGATGACCGCGACCATCAGGATGATCTGGAACACCGAGCCGATGAAGATGACCAACAGCTTCTGCGTTTCGCCAATGCCCGCCCACAGGATGAGCAGCGGGATGAAGGCCGAGGCCGGCAGGTAGCGGCAGAACGAAACGAAGGGCTCGAGAAACGCTTCGACCGGCTTGTACGCCCCCATCAGGATGCCCAACGGCACGGCGACGACGGCAGCCAGCACGAAGCCGCCGAACACGCGCCACACCGTCATGCCGATGTCGTGGATGAAATTGAATTCGGCGAACAGCAGCCACGCCTCTTTCACCATCGTGACCGGGCTGGCGAGGAAGGTGGGCGACACGAAGCCGCCCAGCGTGGCGAAGGCCCAGGCTGCGACGAACAGGACGAAGAAGCCGATGCCGAGCAGCCAGCGTGCCCGCGCACCGACCGCCACCAAAGGCTCCATGCCGCGGCGGTACCGCTTTGGCTGCACAAGCTCCGCCTTGCCGACAGGCGGCGACGAGGTCGCGGCGGCTTCCATGGCGCCCCGCTCCTTACTTGATGTAGCTGGCGTCGTACAGCGCGGTCAGGTTGTCGGGCGCTTTGCGGATGACGCCGGCCTCCAGCAGGATCGGCACCGAATCCTTCATGAACTGGTTGAGCTCACCCGAAAAGAACTTCTGGTTGGCCGCCTTGTCCTGCCAGCGCAGGTAGGCCGACGACTTGGCGAAATCGTCGCCGCTCTGCTTGACGGCCGAACCCATCAATTCGTTCGACTTGGCCGGGTCGGCCTTGATCATGTCGAGCGCCTCGAAATACGACGTCGTCAGCGCCTGCGCTGCCTTGGGGTTGGCCTTGAGCCAGGCCGGCGAACAGCCGACCGTGTCCATCACCATCGGATAGTCGAGCGTGGTCGCCAGGATCTTGCCGGCCGCCGGGTTGCTGCGCACCGTCGAGAGATAAGGCTCGTAAGTCATGGCGGCGTCGCCCTGGCCGGCCACGAAGGCTTGAGCCGCGGGTTGCGGCTGCAGCGTCGTGAGCTTCACGTCTTTCAGCGTCATGCCGTTCTTGTTGAGCATCCAGGCCAGGCCGAAATACGGCGCCGTGCCCGGTGCGCTCACGCCGATGCTTTTGCCCTTGAGGTCGGCAAAGCCCTTGACGTCGTTGCGTACAGCCAGGCCGTCGGCGCCGTAAGACTTGTCCATCTGGAAGATCTGGACGATCGGCACGCCATTGGCGTTCCAGGCGACGTGCGTCTCGACCGTGGTGGCAGCGCACTGGATCGATTCAGACGCCAGCGCCAGGTGACGGTCTTTCTGCGGAATCATCTTGAGCTCGACGTCCAGGCCGTTCTTCTTGAAGATGCCGGCCTTGTCTGCCAGGGACAACGGCGCAAAGCCGGTCCAGCCTGACATGCCGAGCACGATCCGGGCGTCCTGCGCAGCCGCCGTCGTGACCATGCCTGCGGCGCATACGCCGGCTGCGAGCAGCGCAGCAACTTTTCCAACCATCTTGACCATAGGTACTCCTGAAGTGCGTTCGTGAGGAAGAAATGAGCCTGGC
>JAQGMP010000583.1 GCA_028292285.1 Variovorax sp.
GCCATCTTCGAAACGGTCGATCAAGTACAGCGGCGCTCCGCCGATACCCTTGATCGCGGGCAAACGCAGCTCCATCGGGCCCGTGGCAATCTCGACCGGCTGCGCGCCGAGCTCGAGCGCACGGGCATACGCCTTGTGCGAGTCCTTGACGCGAAATGCCAGGCCGCAGGCAGACGGGCCGTGCTCGGCGGCGAAGTACGCTGCCGGGCTGTTCGGCTCGCGGTTCACGATGAAGTTGATATCACCCTGCCGGTAGAGCACCACGTCCTTCGAGCGGTGCTTCGCCACCAGCGAAAACCCGAGCATCTCGAAGAAGGGCTCCAGGGTGTTGGCCTCGGGCGCGGCGAACTCGACGAATTCGAAGCCTTGCAGTCCCATAGGGTTGTCAAAAAGGTCGGTGCTCATGCCGTCTCCATCAGTGGGGTTTTGGTTCTTCGATCCTACGGACAAGCTCCGCAGTTTTCCTGCAAGTTGCTTTGAGCCTTGCGCGCAGCCGCAGGATTCCTGCAAGATACTGCAAATGTCTGCATCAATCGAACTCGATCAAATCGACCTGCGCGTGCTTCGTGTCCTTCAGGCCAGTGGCCGCGCCACCTACGACGAAATAGCGCAAGTCGTGAATCTGTCGCCGTCTGCGACGCTCAGGCGGGTGAAACGGCTGGAGGAATCGAAAGTCATTTCAGGCTACGTCGCCCTGCTCGACCCCGAGGGCGTGGGGCTCGCACTCACGGCCTACATCAACGTGCGTCTGGAAAAGCACTCCGCCGTGCACAAGCGCACCCCGATGGATGCCTTTCGCGCATCTGTTCAGGCTTGGCCCGAGGTGGTCGAATGCAGTTCGCTGACCGGTGACATGGACTACCTGCTTCGAGTGGTCGTGAGCGACATGGCGCACTATTCGCACTTCGTGATGGAGACACTGCTCAAGCATCCGAGTGTGCAGGACTGCAAGACAAGCTTCGTGCTCGATACGGTCAAGCGAACAACCGCCCTGCCGTTCTAGGCGGCCTTCGGCCGAATCGATGCCCTTGTGAGCAGCGCGGGAATCGCGCTGCTTGTGCCTCACGCTGATTTGGACTTCATGAAGACCACAGCGGTCAAGACCGTCGGACCGTTCCCGATGGCGCGTGCCTGCGCGCCGATGCTGGCCGAGTCCGGCAACGGGGCCATCGTCATCATCTCCTCCTATGGAGCGATTTATGGCACCGGCCCGTCCCATTGCATACCGCGTCGAAGGGCGCTACCAGTACCTTGACGATGTCTGGCGCGTGTGCTCGCGCCGGAGATCAGGGTGAGTGCCGTGTGCCCGGCGCTGGTTGCCGGCGGTTCGTGCAGCGCCTGGACCCGCAGCTTTTCGAATCTCGCGCCTCGCGCCAGTCGCACGCGCGCCACTTCAAAAGGTGGGCCGCCGGCCGAAGTCGCGGCCGACGTTTTCTGGCTGGCGACGGGCCATCGCTTATCGCGGGAAGCGTCTTCTCGTTGGACTGCGGTCTTCATCTTAATGGAGATGGCCAAAGTCAATCCGCGAAGCGGCACCCGCAAAAAGATTGTCGTGCCGACCTACGCCCAGGCGGCGGTGTGGTCGCCGATCATGTTGATCTCGCTCTGGGTGCTGCAGGGTTTCTCGGCCGGCGGCGAGTGGGACGGAGCCGCGCCTATAACGGTCGAGCGCGCGCCGGTGGGACAGCGCAGCTTCTTCGGTTCTTTTCCGCAGATCGGCACGCCCATTGGCATGATCATCGCGACGTTGATGCTGCTGCTTTTCACCGGGATGTTGACGAACCACCAGTTCCTCGGCTGGGATTGGCGCCTGCCGTTCCTCTTCTCGATGGTGCTGATCGCGTTGTCGGACTGGCGATCCGGCGTTCCGCGGAGGAGTCGACGCTATTCATCGAAATCCAGTTGCCCCTCAAGCAATCATCCGCCTTCTTGGGCTACTTGATTCGTCCTCACTCTCGCCAAGTGATACTGAGTGGACAGCGTGTATAGGCAGGACGTTCCAGATACCTGCCCTGCGGCAGACGAGGACATTGCTAAATTTCCACGTGAGAAAAGCGGAACCCTTTGAATCGCTGGTGCCGCAGAGTTACAAGAACGCCTGGCCTCTGTGGCGCCGGAGACCCACTTGATCCGGCGCGTCGCGAGCGGCTGCGTGTGCTTAACGTCAATCGAATCTAAAGGGAGACCATATGCATTTAACCGTCGATCTGGCAGCTGCCGTGCTGGACGGACTCCTTGCCGCGAGACATAGCTGTCGCGCTTATTTGCCCGAGGCGGTCTCGCGCGAAAAGCTGACGAGCATCCTCGAAACGGCACAGCGCACCTCCTCATGGTGCAACTCGCAGGCCTGGCAAGTGTCGGTGACCTCTGGCAATGCGACCGAGCGGTTGCGCGCGGCGCTGGTCGAAGCAGCCACGTCGGGAGCACCCGGCGGCAGTGACTTTCCGTTTCCCCATGAATACACCGGCGTCTATCTGGAGCGCCGCCGCGATTGCGGCTTTGGGCTGTACAACGCTGTGGGCGTGGCCCGAGGCGACAAGGAAGGCTACGCGCGCCAGACGCTGGAGAATTTCAGGTTTTTCGGCGCGCCGCACGTCGCGATCCTTACCAGCGCCCCGGGGCTCGGCATTTACGGCGCGGTGGACGTTGGTGGCTATGTGCAGGTGCTGCTGTTGGCGATGCAGGCGCACGGCGTCGCTGCCATTCCGCAGGCCGCGCTCACGCATCACAGTGCGCTCATCAAGGCGCAGCTGGGCATCGCGCCGGAACGGCGCATGGTGTGCGGCATCTCGTTCGGCTACGAGGACCCGGGGCATCCAGCCAACAACTTCCGTACGACGCGCGCGCCGGTGTCCGACGTCGTGAGCTGGGTCGACGGCTGACCGGTTGTACAAACCGACCCTGTATGCACAGGTTCTCGCGCGGCAGCCGAACGAGGGGGCCTTTCATCCTCGATGTCGGTCTTAACGCCTTCGCGTTGCGCACCGTGTCGATCAGGCCGCGCAGTCCCGGCACGTCGCGATGCGGATTCCACGCCAGGTAGGCGCTGGGTAGGGGCTCGACGTTGCGCAGCGGGATGTAGACAAGGCCGTCGATGCCAGCCTTGCCGACCGTTCTGGCACCAGTGAGACGCCGTGCCCAGAGGCGACGATCGCCACGATGGTGAGCGCCTGCGCGGCCGCGAAATGAACCTTCGGCTGAAAGCCTGCCGCTGCGCACAGGCCGACCACATGGTCGTGATAGGGCGGCGACGGGTCGCGTGAGAGCATCACGAAGGACTCGTGCGCGAGTTCACGCACATCGAGTAGCCGTTCTTCGCGAGCCGGTGGCGCGCCGGCAGTCAGGCCACGAACTTCACCCGCGAAGAACACGAGACTCGACTTTCGCTGAAGGAACGCTTCCAAAGGGAGTCTGCTCACGCATGATCCAGGGATCAACGGCCTCGATGTCCATAGCCTCGAGGCGGGTTACGAAAGCCCCGGCCGCCCGATTGCGCTGCTTTTGCACGGTTTCCGGGTCTGGCTTATGGCTGGCGACACTTGATGCCGATGCTCGCAGACGATGGGTACAAGCCGCACCCGTTGAAGGGGGCGAACTGCCATGGATCTTGCGCAAATGCCCACCTATTTCGGTGCTGAATCCGCCACTTGGGGAAGTGGCAGTCGACCTTTATATCGTTCGAGCGCCCGTCCACCCCTTCCGCCGAGGCAAGACGGGCGAATCCGTTGACCACCCACTGTTGCCACCCGCACGAGCGGCCGCATGGAAAGAGGGGGGAGACATGGTCATTTTTTTTGTTCAGCACGAGAGCGTGCTTAGCTACTTGGTGGAGGGAAGAGCTGGTTTCGTGGAAGGCGCTTTGCAGGGACAAAAGGCAGACATGGTCTTTCTGCGCGTTGGCGCGGCAGGAACCAACAAGTCGTGTAGTCACCCGGTCAAATGCGCAGTGCCGCACCTGACAATCCTCATGCGACATAATTTTCGACTTCTGGATGAAGTGGCGTTCTATGACCACGACAACCTGAGTTTGCAAGAGGAGTTCGTCTTGGACATTGCCTACCCACGACCCCAGCTTCGTCGCGCCGCCTGGATTTCATTGAACGGCCGCTGGCGCTTTTGCTTCGATGATGCGAGTGCCTTCCAGGCACCTCAAGACGTGACCAGCTGGCCGCGCGAAATCGTGGTGCCCTACCCCCCAGAATCGAAGGCGAGCGGTATCGACGACCGAGGCTTCCACAGTGTGTGCTGGTATCAACGGGACGTTGACCTCGAACCCGATGACGGCCGGGTGATTCTGCGCTTCGGCGCGGTCGACTACCGGGCACAGGTGTGGGTCAACGGCAGCCTGGCCGTGACGCACGAGGGGGGCCACACGCCGTTTTCGGCCGATATCACGCACCTGCTCGACCCGTCGGGGCCGCAGGTGGTGACAGTGCGCGCGCACGACGATCCATCCGACCTTGCTAAGCCGCGTGGCAAGCAGGACTGGCAACTGGAGCCCCACTCGATCTGGTATCCGCGCACGAGCGGCATCTGGCAAACGGTGTGGCTGGAACGCGTTGGCCGTACCTACATCGACAAGCTACGCTGGACGCCTAAGGTCGAGGGCTACGCGATCTACTTCGAGGCACGCATCGCCGGAGATCGTGCACCCGAGCTTGCGATCGAAATCGAGTTGCGGCATGGCGACAAGCTGCTCGCGCACGACCGCTATCGGGTGATTGAAGGGGAAGTCGACCGCATCATCGTGTTGTCCGACCCAGGCATTGACGACTTTCGCAACGAGCTGCTCTGGAGTCCCGAGCGCCCGACGCTGCTCGATGCACGGGTGCGCCTGATTTCCGGTACGCAGGTGATCGACTCGGTCGATTCCTACACCGCGCTGCGATCGGTACACATTTCCCGAGACCGCTTCATGCTGAACGGACGGCCGTACCTGCTGCGCATGGTGCTCGATCAGGGTTACTGGCCCGACACGCTGCTGGCTGCGCCTGACGACGAGGCGCTGCGCCACGACGTCGAGCTGGCCAAGGCGATGGGTTTCAATGGCGTGCGCAAGCACCAGAAGATTGAAGATCCGCGCTACCTGTACTGGGCCGACAAGCTGGGGCTCATGGTGTGGGAAGAAATGCCTTCAGCCTACAGATTCACCCAAACCGCGGTCAGCCGCCTGCTGCGCGAATGGATGGAGGCGATCGAACGTGACTACAGCCATCCCTGCGTCGTGATGTGGGTGCCTTTCAACGAGTCGTGGGGCGTGCCCGAACTACCTGTGCTCGGCACGCACCGGCATGCCGTGCAGGCGCTGTATCACCTTACCAGGACGCTCGATGCCAGCCGCCCGGTGATTGGCAACGATGGTTGGGAGTCCAGCGCGACTGACGTCATCGGCATCCACGATTACGATCCCGATCTGCAGCATCTGCGGCAGCGCTATGGCGGCATTGCGGCGCCGCCGGACCTACTCGATCGGCGCCGGCCGGGCGGGCGCGTACTGACCCTGGACGGCCACCCGCACGAAGGTCAGCCGGTGATGCTGACCGAATTTGGGGGGATTGCCTTCGACACAATGCGCCGCGTTGCCACGCACACGCCGCAGGTTTCGGGCGAAGGATCTGACAAGACATGGGGCTACGACGTGGTGGACAGCGCCGAGGAGTTTGCGCAGCGCTATGAGCGCCTGCTCGACACCGTGATTGACCTCGATTTCTTCAGCGGCTTTTGCTACACGCAGTTTGCCGATACGTTCCAGGAGGCTAACGGGCTGCTCAACGCCGACCGCTCGCCCAAGTTCGACATTGCCCGTGTGAGGGCGGCGACCAGCCGCTGGCGCGCGTGGATCGCCGCAGGCATCTAGCGGCCGGTCACGGCCTGGCTCTTGGCTGATGCACTGCAGCAACCATGGTGGAGTCGTCGTTCACGCGGTGCGTCGTAGGCAAGAGGCAGAGCGACCAATGCTCTGACCCGGGGCGAAAGAATGGCCTGCCAAAATGCTGTTGCCGACGGTCTTTCTGGCTCATCCACAGTCGACTTGGTGCGCCTGCGTGTTTGCGGCGCTGGTCGCCGAGGTTCTAACTTATGACGGTACAGCTACGGAGCGCATCCCGCCAAGGCTCGGGAGACCCGGGCGGCGCGCTCATT
>JAQGMP010000308.1 GCA_028292285.1 Variovorax sp.
CATTCACCCGTCGCCGCCTCATCGGCAGCACCCTCGGTACCACCGTGGGCCTCTCGCTCGGTTTCCCCGGCCTGCTGCATGCGGCAGACGCCGTACAGCGTGGCGGCACGCTGGTCGTCAACCTCGAACCCGAGCCGTCGAGCTTTCTCTTCAACTCGAACACGGCCGGCATTCTGGCAGCGCAGGTGGTCGAAGGGCTGGTCGAATACGACGAGAACTTCAAGCCCACGCCATCGCTGGCCGAGCGCTGGGAGTCCTCGCCCGACGGCAAGACCATCACCTTTCACCTGCGGCGCGACGTCAAGTGGCACGACGGCAAGCCCTTCACCTCGGCCGACGTGCAGTACACCGTGCTGGAGGTCATCAAGAAGATCAACCCGCGCGCCGGCACGGCTTACAAGGCGGTCGAAGCGGTCGATACGCCCGATGCGTACACGGCCATCTTCAGGCTGTCGGAGCCCTCCCCCGCCATCTGGTCGGTGCTGTCGAGTGCCGAGGCCGCCATCCTGCCGCGCCATCTGTACGAAGGCAGCTCACCGCTCAGCAATCCGTGGAACGGCAAGCTGGTCGGCACCGGTCCGTTCGTCTTCAAGGAGTGGGTGCGCGGGCAGTACGTGCTGCTCGAAAAGAATCCGAACTACTGGCGCAAGGACCGGCCTTACGTGAACCGCATCCGCTTTCGCACGATCCCCGATCCGGGTGCGCGCGCGGCGGCGCTCGAGGCCGGCGAGGTGCATTACGCACCGTTCAGCGCGGTGCCGCCCGCCGATGTGCAGCGCCTCAAAACGCTCAAGAACATCCATGTCGAGACCGGTGGCTACGGCACCTTCGTGCCCGTGTTCTTCTTCGACTTCAACCTCGACCGGCCGCAGTTCAAGGACAAGCGCGTGCGCGCCGCCTTCGCGCACGCCATCGACCGCCAGGCGCTGGCGGACCGGGTCTGGTACGGCTTCGCCAAGCCCGCGACCGGCCCGATTCCGCGCACCCACGCCGAGCTGTACGCCGTCAACACCACACAGTATCCGTTCGATCCGAAGAAGGCCGAGGCACTGCTCGATGCCGCCGGCCTCAAGCCCGGCGCCGACGGCGTTCGCCTGCGCATCAACCACTACACGATGCCCTACGGCGACCTGTTCAAGCGCGCCGGCGAGTTCATGCGCGAGTCGTTGAAGCAAGTCGGCATCGATCTGCATCTGGTCAACCTCGACCTGGCGCCGTTCCTGCGGCAGATCTATGCCGAGCGCGACTTCGACACCTACAGCACCTACTACAACTCCGCGGCCGACCCGCAGTTCGGCGTGCTGCGCCGCTACTGGAGCAAATCGATTTTGAAGGGCGTGGCCTGGTCCAACGGCCCGGGCTACGTCAACCCGAAAGCCGACAAGCTGATCGAAGCCAGCTTCACCGAGAACGACGCGCAGAAGCGGCGCGACCTGCTGGTGCAGCTGCAGCAGATCGCGCAGGACGACCTGCCGTCGGTCAACCTGCTGGAGATCCAGCACTTCAGCATCGTCTCCAACAACCTGCAGGGCCTCAACACCTGGCGCGACGGCTACGCCAAGGCGCTGGACCAGGCCTGGCTCGACAAGCAGGGCTGACGCGATGCGCCATCTTCGCTACCTGTTGTCGCGGCTGGGCCAGGTCGTGCCCGTCGCCTTCTTCATCATCCTGGTCAACTTCTTCTTGCTGCGGCTAGCGCCCGGCGATCTGGCCGACGTGATGGCGGGCGAGGCCGGCGCGGCGACGCCCGAGTTCATGGCGGCCTTGCGCCAGCAGTTCGGCACCGACCAGCCGGTGTGGGAGCAGCTGCTGCACTACTACCAGAAGGTGTTGACCTTCGATCTCGGCTACTCGTTTCGCAATGGCGGCGAGGTGACCGACCTGATCCGCTCGCGATTGCCCGCGACGATCCTGCTGGTCGGCTCCAGTCTGGCGGTGGCGGCCATCGTCGGTGTCGCTGTAGGCTGGTTCGCCGCCGTCACGCGGCGGCGCTGGGCCGGCCGGCTGGCCTCGATCGCGACCACCATCGGCTTTGCCACGCCGCTGTTCTGGGTCGGGCTGATGCTGATCGTGCTGTTCTCGATCGAGCTCAAGTGGCTGCCGACCGGCGGCATCTACGACCTCGACGCCGGCTACGAAGGCTGGGCCTATGCACTCGACGTCGCAAAGCACATGGTCATGCCGGTGCTCACGTTGTCGATCTTCTACATCGCAATCTATGCACGGCTGACGCAGGTCGCGGTGCTCGAAGTCTTGCAGATGGACTACGTGCGAACCGCCCGCGCCAAAGGCCTGCCGCACGGGCGCATCTCGCGCATGCATGTGCTGCGCAACGCCCTGCTCCCGGTGCTCACCGTCACGGGCATGCAGGTCGGTGCGCTCATCGGTGGCTCGGTCGTGGTCGAGACGGTGTTTTCGTGGCCGGGCATGGGACGCCTGGCTTTCGACGCCGTCATGCAGCGCGACCTGAACCTGCTGCTGGGCATTTTGTTTTGCACCTCGCTGCTGGTGATCGCCGCCAATCTCGTGACCGACTTTCTCTACGCTGCGCTCGACCCGCGCATCCAGCTGCAATGAACGTTCGCCTCCGCGCCTTCCATGCCCGCTTCGGCCGCGACCGCGCATCGCTCGTCGCTCTCTTCGGTCTGGCGCTCGCTGCCTTGCTCGCGATCGGTGCACCACTCATCTTCAAGCGCGATGCCTTCGCCATGGTGGCCGCGCCTTTCCTCTGGCCGGGTGCCGATGTGAACCATCCGCTGGGCACCGACATGTTCGGCCGCGACATCCTGACCGGCGTGGTCTATGGCGCGCGCGTATCGCTGCTGGTCGGCGCCATCGCCGCATCGATCTCGACGGCGATCGGCATCGCCGTCGGGCTCGCGGCCGGCTACTTCGGCAAGTGGGTCGACCATGCGCTGATGCGCGTGACCGAGCTGTTCCAGACGATGCCGCCGCTGGTCTTCGTTGTGACCATCGTCGCGATTTTGCAGCCGTCGATCTTCAGCATCGTGACCGCCATCAGCATCACCAGCTGGACGCAGACCGCCCGGCTCATCCGCGCCGAGACGCTGCGCATCCGCGAGAGCGAATACGTGCAGGCGGCGTTCGCGCTCGGCATCCGGCCGATCAACATTATCCTGCGGCACATCCTGCTCAACGCCATCTCGCCGGCCATCGTGACCGGCACGCTGCTCGCCGGCTCGGCCATCCTGACGGAAGCGGCCCTGTCGTTCCTGGGGCTGGGCGACCCGAACGTCATGTCGTGGGGAAGCATGGTCGGCTCAGGCCGGCAGGTGCTTCGCACGGCCTGGTACATCACGGCCATTCCGGGCCTCGCCATCGTGCTGACGGTGCTGGCCATCACGGCGTTCGGCAACGGCCTGAACCGCATCCTGAATCCGCGGGCCGATCGCTGAAAGCGCATCGCACCCGATCACAAAGAAAGTTCTTTCTCTCATGTTCAACGATGTCATCGACACGGCGCGGCCCGCGCAAACGGCGCGGCGCTTGGCCTCCGATGCCGACACGATCACCGAGACGCTGCGCATTGCCGGCCAGGTTCGCCAAGGTGCCGTCGAGCGCGACCGACAGCGCCGCTTGCCTCACGAAGATATCGCCGCACTGAAAGAGGCCGGCATCTTCGCGATCACCGTGCCGCGCGCGCACGGCGGCCTGGACGCCAGTGCCGTCACGGTCGCCGAGGTCATCCGCATCCTCTCGGCGGCGGACCCGAGCGTGGGTCAGATACCTCAGAACCACTTCTGCTTTCTGCCGGTGTTTTCCTTCGGCACGAAAGAACAGGCGGCCTATTTCTACGGCCGCGTGCTGGCCGGAGACAGCATCGGCAACGCCCATTCGGAGAACACGCGCAACCGTGCGGGCGTGTACGAGCATGACCTTAAAAAGGTGAACGGCGGCTGGCGGGTCACCGGCAAGAAGTTCTATTCGACCGGTGCCAGCTTCGCGCAGTGGATTCCGTTCATCGGCTTCGACGGCGACGGCAAGCAGTTCATGTTCTTCGTCGATGCGAAGGCCGACGGCGTCACGCTGTTCGACGACTGGACCGGCATGGGCCAACGGACGACGGCGAGCGGCACCACGCTGTTCGAAGACGTGTTCGTCCCCGACTTCCATGTCTTCCCCTACGAAAAGGCCGGCGACCGCGACCGCCCGACCCGGCTGCTGGCGGCGCTGATCCATTCGGCCATCGACCTGGGCATCGCCGAAGAGGCGCTCGCCGACACGCGCGACTACATCCTGAACAGCAACCGACCGTGGATCGACAACCCGAACGCGACCCATGCCGAAGAGCCCTTCGTCATCCAGAGCTTCGGCGAACTCGGCCTGCAGGTGCGCACCGCGCAGAGGCTGCTGCGGCATGCGGCGCATGAGATCGACGCGGCCCGTGCGTCGGGCGACTCGGCGCGCGCGCTCGAAGCCGGCCTGGCCACGGCGGATGCGCGCATCGCCTGCGGCCGGGCCGCGCTCGCAGTCGCCGACGAGCTCTTCGCGCTGACGGGTGCGCGCGCGACACAAGAGAAATTCGACCTCGATCGCCACTGGCGCAATGCGCGCACGCACACCCTGCACGACCCGCTGCGGTGGAAGCTCTTTCACCTGGGCAACTATTACCTCAACGGCATCGAGCCCGGCCCGCGCTCCCTCATCTGACGGCGACGTTTTGAAGCCCACCCATCCCCGAATGAACGACATCCTTTTCTCTCCGTTGATCGACGTCGGGCGCAAGGCGCGCGCAGCGTCCACAGCCAACGCCGCGCCAACAGCCCGGCCCGCCGACGCCACCCCGCACGGGCCGGTGCTCGAAGTCGCCGGTTTGACCTCGTCCTTTCTTCTGGAGGGCCGGTGGCGGCCGGTCGTACGCGACATCTCGTTCAGCGTCGAAGCAGGCGAGACGGTCGCCATCGTCGGCGAGTCCGGCTCCGGCAAGAGCGTGACGGCACTGTCGATCATGCGGCTGCTGGCGCCGGACACCAGTCGCGTCACGGGCAGTGTCCGGCTCGCGGGGCGCGAGCTGCTCCGTCTCGACGACGACGAGATGTCGCGGGTGCGCGGCAACGAGATTGCCATGATCTTCCAGGAGCCGATGACCAGCATGAATCCGGTGCTGACGGTCGGTGTGCAGATCGCCGAGTCGCTCGTTTATCACCGCGGCCTGTCGTGGCGCCAGGCCCGCATCGAGGCGATCCGGTCGCTGGATCGCGTGCGCATCCCGTCGGCCGCATCGCGCTACGACGAATACCCGCATCGCTTTTCGGGCGGCATGCGGCAGCGCGCGATGATCGCGATGGCGCTCGCCTGCAAGCCGAAGCTGCTGATCGCGGACGAACCGACGACTGCCCTCGACGTCACCATCCAGGCGCAGATCCTCGACCTCATCAAGGAGCTTCAGTCCGAAGAAGGCACGGCCGTGCTCTTCATCACGCACGACATGGGCGTCGTGGCCGAGATCGCCGATCGCACCGTCGTCATGTACCAGGGCTTGCATGTCGAGGCCGGAGCGACATCGCAGATCTTCAGGCAACCGGCGCATCCGTACACGCGTGCGTTGCTGGCTGCTGTGCCGCAACTGGGCTCGATGGCACACGAGCTGCAGCCGCTCGCATTCGACATCGTCAACCCGGTGTCCGGCATCGCGGTGCCCGCGCTGCGCTTGCCCGACACGGTGGCGCGATCCACGACGCCGATCCTCGAAGTCAATGGGCTGACCACGCGCTTCGATGTCCACGGCGGTCTGTTCGGCCGCGTCACCGGCAGGGTCCATGCGGTCGAGAACGTGTCCTTCTCCCTGCAGCCCGGCGAGACGCTGGCACTCGTGGGCGAGTCGGGCTGCGGCAAATCGACCACCGGCCGGTCGATCGTCGGGCTGACGCAGCCCCACAGTGGAACCATCAAGGTCGACGGCCAGGATTTGTCGGCGCTGGACGGCGATGCGCGCCGTCGCATGCGCGCCCGGGTGCAGATGATTTTTCAGGATCCGTTGGCGAGTCTCGACCCGCGTCAGACCGTCGGCTCCGCCATCGTCGAGCCGCTGCTGGCGCACCGGATCATCGCGCGCGAAGGCATACCCGACGAGCTGCAGCGGCTGCTGCTGCAAGTTGGCCTGGAGCCGGGCATGGCGAGTCGCTACCCGCACGAGTTTTCAGGCGGGCAACGTCAGCGCATCTGTATCGCACGGGCGCTGGCGCTGAAGCCCGATCTCATCGTCGCCGACGAAGCGGTGTCGGCACTCGACGTGTCGATCAAGGCGCAGATCGTGAACCTGCTGCTCGAACTGCAAGCCAGCCTGCAGCTCGCCTACGTCTTCATCTCGCACGACATGGCCGTCGTAGAGCGTGTCAGCCACCGTGTGGCGGTCATGTACATGGGCGAGATCGTCGAGATCGGACCGCGCGCCGCCATCTTCGGAAATCCGCAGCACGCGTACACCAGGCGGCTGCTGGCGGCGGTCCCGGTCCCGGGCCCGAGCCGCCGTGGCGCGCGCCGCACCGGCGAAACACATGAAATTCTCGGGACCGTCCGCGACCCGGGCTTCGTTCCGCCGGCGAGGTCGTATCGCGAAGTGTCGCCTGGGCACACGGTTCAGGTGTAGTGGTTCAGGCGTAGCGGTTCAGCAAGCAAGCGGCTGCCGTCGGAGGGCTCGAGGACGCCCTCAGATCTTGCACAGCCCCGATGGCCCCGGCATTGTCGACGCCTCGAAGCGATGCTCGATCACCGGTCGCAGCACCCCATCCGCGACTTTCGCGCGGCCCACATAGTTGGGCAGCATCAGCTGGTTGTCCTGCGCGCGCAGTACCAGCTTGCCGTAGAGCGTGTCGACACTGGCACCGCGCAGCGCCTTGCTCACGTCCGCCGGCTTGGTACTGCCCGCCAGGCGCACGCCTTCGAACATCACGATGGCCCCGTTGTAGGCCTGGCCTTCATTGTCGGTCGGCAGCCGGTTGAACTTCGCCTTCCATGCGGCGACGAAGGCCTTGTTGCGCGGCGCTTCGAGATCGGGCGTGTAAGAGGTCGTGCCCACAGTGCCGTCGAGGGCCTTGCCGGTCGCGTCGATCATGAAATTGAGGATCAGCGCGTGCCCGATGAGCTTCTTGGCCGGGATCAGTCCGAACTCTTCGGCTTGCTTGACGAAGGCAATCGCGTCGCGGCCGACCTCGGCCACCCAGATGGCCTCGACATTGGCCGCCTTGAACTGCGCGATGTACGGCGCAAAGTCTTTGGTGCCCAGCGGTGCGTACAAGGCCAGCGGTACGCTTTTGCCTGCCGCCTCGGCCGACTTCTTGAAGGCTTCGCCAGACTCGCGGCCCCATACGAAGTCGGCGCCGAGCACGGCGAACGACTTCTCGGGCAGGTCTTTCGCCCATTGGTTGATCATCGCAATGTCCATCGAATCCGAATGGTTGGTGCGAAAGCTCCGGACGCGGCATGTGTCGCCGGTGATCTTGTCGCTCTTGCTGATCACGTTGAAGTACGCGGCATCCCAACGGTCCAGGTTCTGCACGATGGCCAGCGATACCGACGACGGAATGGCGCCGATCAGCAGGTTGAAGCCGTCGCGCGACACCTTCTCGGCCACGCGCCGGCCGGCGTCAGGCGTGCTCTCGTCGTCGCCGATCTGCACTTCGACCTTGCGACCGTCGACGCCGCCCTTGGCATTTGCTTCGTCGATGGCGAACTGCACCGCACGAATGACTTCTTCGCCCTGCTGCGCGAAGACACCGGACTTGGACGACACAAGGCCGACCTTGACCGGCTCCTTGCCTTGGCCGAGCGCCGTGAAAGGCAGCAGCGCGACCGAGGCCGTCACCGCCATGACCAGCTTGCCCGCCTCGAGGGCGATCTTTTTCCACTTCAACATTTGTCGTCTCCTTCGATTCGCATGCCGGAAGCGGTCCGGCAGCCGTTCGTCCGCGCCATCAGACCGCGACGTGATCCTCGAGATCCTTCCGGCAGTCCCTCGAGTCGCTCACCCGTCCTTCCGCGACCACCGAGCCCTTGGCCATCGCGCAGTACCGCGCCGCGACGCGCACCACCAGGCTCATGTTCTGTTCGATGAGCAGCAGCGCGGTGCCTTGCGCAGCCACGCGGCCGAATATTTCGGCCAGCTGATCGACGATGACCGGGGCCAGACCTTCGGTCGGTTCGTCGAGCAGGATCAGCGCGGGGTTGGCCATCAGCGCACGGCCGACGGCCAGCATTTGTTGCTGTCCACCAGACAAAGCCGTTCCCCGGGTGTGCGCGCGTTCCAACAAGATCGGAAAAAGTTCGTATATCTGCGCGAGGTTCCACGGTCCCTTGCGCCGCGCGGCAGCGCCCAGTTGCAGGTTCTCCTCGACCGTGAGGTTGGCGACGATGCGCCGCCCCTGCGGCACCACGGCGACGCCGTGCTGCGCCGCCGCATAGGGCCGCGGTCGCTTTTGATTCGCGCCGCCCAATGCCACGCGGCCGCCCCGCATCGACGCCAGGCCCAGCACCGTATTGACTACGGTCGTCTTGCCCACGCCGTTGCGCCCGATCAGCGCCACCCTTTCGCCGACATCCACGCGCAGGGTCATCCCGTGCAGGATGTGCGCCGCGCCGTAGAACGCATCGACGTTCTCGAGTTCCAGAAGCGGCGTCATGCGGCGCTCCCCAGGTAGGCTTCGCGCACGCGCGGATCGACGCGAACGACGGCAGGTTCGCCGCTGGCGATCACCAGGCCCAATTCGAACACCGTGACGGCATCGGAGATACCGAAAACGACGTCCATGTCGTGCTCGACCAGCAGCACCGACACGTTCCAGCGCCGGGCCAGCGATTGCAGGTGCTGTGCAAGGTCGGCCGACTCGCGCACCGACAAGCCGGCCATCGGCTCGTCCAGCAACAGCACGACGGGTTTGCCGACCAGCGCAAGCGCCAGGTCGAGCCGGCGCTGCTCGCCGTAGCCGAGTTCGCTGGCCATCACATCGCCCAGATTCAGCAGGGCGAGTTCCGTCAGCACCGCATCGGCATCGGTGCGCCAATCGTCCGTGCTCATACGCTGCGCCGCCAGCTCGATCTGCCGGCGCACCGTCATGCCACCGAAGATGCTGGTGCGCTGAAAGCTGCGCGACAAACCGCGCAGCCTCCGCTGCACCACGCCAAGAGCCGACACGTCGACGCCTCCCAGCAGCACTTTTCCGCGTGTGAGCCGGCTGCGTCCGGTGATGGCATCGATGACGGTCGACTTGCCAGCGCCGTTGGGCCCGATCAACCCGCGTATCTGCCCCCGCTCCAACGAAAAGCTCACGCCGTCGACGGCCTTCACGCCCCCGTAGGACACCGCCTCATCTACGGCTTCGTGCACTGGCTAACTCATCGCTGTGCCCCTCCAGG
>JAQGMP010000611.1 GCA_028292285.1 Variovorax sp.
ACCACGGCTTGCATTTGCATGCGTGGATTTGTCTGTCAGTGCAAAGTTGGCAAGCAGGACTGTCTTTGCCGCCAATCGGAGTCAGGGGCGATACGTCGACGCAATCGACGCGATCGACCGGTCGAGCGCGCCCGCGAGCCGCAGCCTAATCCGCGTCGAACACCGGTTTGCGTTTCTCGATGAACGCCGTCACGGCCTCGCGGTGCTGCCAGGTCTTGTGCGCCAGCGCCTGGTAGCCGGCCGAGAGTTCGAGCAGTGACTCCAGGCGCGTGTTCTCGCCTTCGCGCAGCAGCCGTTTGGTCATTCGCAGCGTCGGGCCGGGATTGGCAGCGATGCGGCGTGCCAGATCCTGCGCGGTGGCCATGAGCTCGGCGTCGGCCACCACGCGCGAGACGAGCCCGCAGTCCAGTGCTTCCTGGGCGTCGATGGCCTCGCCGGTGAAGGACATCTCGGCCGCGCGCGAACGGCCGACCACGCGCGGCAGCAGCCACGCGCCGCCGTCGCCCGGGATGATGCCGACCTTGATGAAGCTTTCGGCAAAAGAGGCCGAGCGGGCGGCGATGCGCATGTCGCACAGGCAGGCCAGGTCGCAGCCGGCACCGATGGCCGGGCCATTGACCGCCGCGATGGTCGGCACGTCGAGGTGATAGACGGCGAGCGCCAGGCGCTGGATGCCATTGCGGTACTCCTCCCGGATGGCGGAGGGCGTGAGCGCGTCGTCGAAGAAGCGGCGCATGTCCTTCACGTTGCCGCCCGACGAGAAGACGGTGCCGGCGCCGGTGAGGATCACCACCCGCACCGACTCGTCGGTCGCGATGCGGCGCGCCACCGCGACGAACTCCTCGACGGCGCTGTTGCCCGTCAGCGCATTGCGCACTTCGGGCGCATTCATCGTCAGCGTGACGATGCCGCCGTCTTGTTCGTACTTCAGAAATGGGGCCATCGGTTTCTCCATCGGTGTGTGTCTCCTGTGCGTGTCCGGCGGCGCGACGCACTCAGTCGAGCGTCACGCCCGCGCTTTTGATCACCGCGGTCCAGCGGGCAAGTTCCTTCTTCAGATACGCGGCGTATTCCTGCGGCGTTCCGCCGAGAGGCGCGGCACCTTGCAGCTCGAGTGCATCGAGCACGTCCTTGCTCTTGAGCACCCGGTTGATCTCTGCATTGAGCGTCTCGACGGCCTTGGCCGGCGTGCCGGTCGGCACCAGCAATCCCTGCCACGCTTGCGCCTCGAAACCGGGGAAGCCGGACTCGGCGAGCGTCGGGATGTCGGGATACAAAGACACGCGCTTGGGCGTCATGAGGGCCAGCATGCGCACCCGCTTGCCTTTGACGAAAGACGCGATCGTATTGATCGTATCGGTCATGAACTGCAGCTGGCCCGCCGCCAGATCGATGTCGGCCGGCGCCGTGCCCTTGTACGGGATGTGCGTCGCCTCGATACCCGCGGCCTGGGCGAACTGGAGCGCGGCGAGATGGGTGGGGCTGCCCGAGCCGGCCGAACCGTACGACAGTTTGCCCGGGTGCGCCTTCGCGTAGTCGACGAACTCCTTGACGCTGTGCACCGGCAGGTCGTTGTTGACCACCAGCGCGAGCGGCACGACCGCCGTCAGCGCGACCGGGACGAAATCGCGGTTGAGGTCGTACGGCAGGCTGTGATAGAGCGCCGGACTCATCACGATCGACGACGTGTTGTACAGCACCGTGTAGCCGTCGGCCGGTGCCTTCGCGACCACACCGGTGCCGATATTGGCGTTCGCGCCGGGCCGGTTTTCGATGATGACCGACTGCTTCAATGCCCGCCCGAGGCGGTCGCAGAGCAGGCGCGCGACGACGTCGGTCGGCCCGCCCGGCGGGAACGGAACCACCATCGTGATCGGCCGGCTCGGATAGTCGCCCTGCGCACTCGCGAAGGGGGACAGCGCGCCGGCGGTGCCCGCGAACAGCGCCGCGCGAAGCAGCGTGCGTCGACGGGGAACATACAGAGGCTTCGGGTGTTGGAACGTCATGTCATCTCCTGATTTTTTGATCGCATCAAACGAGGGGGTCAGCCCGCGCGGCCGGCGGCGGCGGTCACGTCCGACAGCGACAGGGAATCCGACACCAGCGGATCGCCCTGGATCACGATGCCGCGCCGGCGCAGGTCGTCGATGGCGGCCGCGTCGTAGCCGAGCTCGCTCAGCAGCTCGCTCGAGTGCTGGCCCAGCACCGGCGCCTGCGAGCGCACCGACGCGGGTGTTGCCGCGAACTTCGTCGGCGGCCTCACGTAACGCACCGTGCCTTCGCATGGGTGTTCGGCCGTCTCGAACAGCCCCACGGCCTCGAGCTGCGGGTGTTTGAGCAGGCCGTCGATCGTGTAGATGATCGTCGCCGGAATATCGAGCTCAGCGCACACACGCATCCACTCGGCGGTCGTGCGGCCGGCGGTGATCTCGGCCATCGAGCGGTACATCGCCGGGATGTTGTCGCTGCGCGCCTGGCGGTCGTGCACCGCGTATTCCACGACGAGGTCGGCCCGCCCCGCGGCGGTGAAAAAGGCGGTCCAGTGGCGCGCGGTGTAGGGCAGGATCGCGATCTCGCCATCGAGCGTCGGCGCCGGCTTGCGGCCGCCGGTCAGCAGCCGCTGGTAGCCGCCGGCGCGGTCGCTGTCGACGAAGGTCTTGCCGGCCAGATGCTCGGTCAGCATGAACGACACCAAGGTCTCGAACATCGGCACCTCGACGTACTGGCCCTCGCCGGAACGCTCGCGATGAAACAGCGCGGCGAGCACGGCATTCACCACCGCCATGCCGGCGGTCTTGTCGGCCACCAGCGTCGGCGCGTAGCCGGGCCGGCCCAGGCCGATCTCGTTCAGCGCCACGAGTCCGCAGGCGGCCTGAATGATGTCGTCGAACGCCGGCTTGTCGCGGTCGGGCCCGTCCTGGTCGAAACCGGTCGCCGCGCAATAGACCACGCGCGGATTCAGTGCCTTGACCTGCTCGTAGCCGAACCCGAGCTTTTCGATCGCCCGCACGCGCATGTTGTGGACCACGACATCGGCACCGGCGACCAGCCGCTCGAGCACCGCGCGGCCTTCGGGCGTCTTCAGGTCGACCGCGATCGAGCGCTTGTTGCGGTTGATCGCCAGGTAGATCGACGCCATGCCCGGATGCACCGTGACGCCGCGTGCGCGCGAATGGTCGCCCTCCATCCCTTCGACCTTCACCACGTCGGCGCCGTAGTCGCCGAGGATCTGCGTGGCGAGTGGCCCGAGCACCACCGAGGTGAGGTCCACGATGCGCACGCCGTCGAGCGCGCCCTTGGCGCCGGGGCGCGCCCCGGGTTGCGTATTCATTTTGGTCATTCAGCCACCTCCAGCGAGCCGGCCGCCACACCAGGCGACATCGTGGCGAGCAGCGACCACAGCGCTTCCGGTCCGGCCGCGGCGGCTGCGCGGCCGAGCTGCATCTGCCAGTGAGCGTCGCCGCCGAACTCGTCGCGCCAGGCCCACAGCCGCCGCGTCGACCAGTGCAGGTTGTGCTCGTGCGTGAAGCCCATCGCGCCATGCACCTGATGAGCGATCTCGGCGCTGCGCCCGGCCGCTTCGCCGATGCGCGACTTGGCGACGGCGATCGCGAGGCGGTTCGGCATGTCGGCCGAGAGCTCGACCGCGAAGTCGGCTGCAGCGCTGGCGGCCGCGACGTGCCCGGCCATCACGGCCAGCATCTGCTGCACGGCCTGGAACTTGGCGATCGGCCGGCCGAAGGCCACGCGTTCGTTCGCGTACTGGATCGCGTGTTCGAGCGAGCGCGACAGCGCGCCCGTCATCTGCACGCTGCGCATCAGCGCGCCTTCTTCGGTGAGCCGGTCCGACGCATGGTCGAGCGGCGCGGCGGCGATCACCGGAGTGCCGTCGAAGCGCAGTGCCGCGCGTGGCTCGCCGGCCAGATTGCGTTCAGACGACACCAGGCCGAGCGAACCATCGACGACGACCAGCATGTCGCGGCCGTCGAGCTGCGCCACGGCGATCGTCGCCTGGCATTGGCCGCCCCAGGGCACACGGTGCGCGGAGCCCGTGATGCGCAATGTGCCGTCGCGCCGAACGAGTGTCAGCGCCTCCGGGCCGCCACTCGGCGCCACCGTCAAGGCACCTTCGGGCACAGACAAGCCGGCGGCCACCAGAAGGCGCGCGGCCGCATAAGTTTCAGCCAGCGGAACCGGCAGCGCGTGGTAGGCGCTGCGCCGCAATGCGGCCATCGCATCGTCGAATTCCAGGCCCGTCCCGCCGGCCTCTTCGGGCACCGTCGCGCCGGTCAGCCCGACCTCGGTCAGCGCCTGCCAGAGCGCGGTGGGCCACTCTCCCTTTTCGGCTTGCTCGCGCGCGCCGCGGTCGCAATGGTCGGCGGCAATCCGGTCGATCGTCGTCACGAGATCCTGTTCGATGGTGCTCATCTCAGTCCCAGTCCGCGTGCGATGACGCCGCGCAAGATTTCGCGCGTGCCGCCGCGCAAAGTGAACCCCGGCGAACGCAGGGTCGACATGCCGAGCAGCTCGCTGAACCGGCTGCCGTCGCCCATCGACGGCTCGACTGCGATCAGGTCGCGGAACACCTCGGGGATCTCACGCTCGAGCGTCGTGCCGATGTCTTTCACCAGCGCGGCTTCGACGTTGGGTTCGCGGCCGGCTTCGAGCATGCCGGCGATCGAGGTCGACATCCGCCGCACGGTGGCCAGGTGCGCGACGATGCGCCCGAGCGCGCAGGCGGCACGGTCGTCGACATCGGGGCCGAGCACCCGCATCGATTCGAGCAGCGTCTGGTAGGTGCTCATGAACCGGTCGGGCCCGGCACGCTCGTAGACGAGCTCGCCGCCCACCGTCTTCCAGCCGCCGCCGATCTGGCCGAGCACCATCTCGTCGGGCACGAAATGGTCTTCGAACACGACCTCGTTGAAGTCGTGGCTGCCATAGAGATTGACGACCGGGCGCACCGTGACGCCCGGCTTCGACAGGTCGACGATGAACTGGCTGAGCCCGGCATGGCGGTCTTCTGTGGGCGCCGCGGTGCGCACGAGCGCGATCAGGTAGTGCGCCCGGTGTGCATTGCTGGTCCAGACCTTGGTGCCGTTGACGCGCCAGCCGCCTTCGACAGGGGTGCCGCGCGTTTTCACGGCGGCCAGGTCCGAGCCTGTGTCGGGCTCGCTCATGCCGATGCCGATGAAACATTCGCCAGCGGCGATGCGCGGCAGGATCGCCTGCCTGGCGGCCTCGGTGCCATGCGCCAGGATCTGGTGCCCGCTCTGGCGGTCGGCCACCCAGTGCGCGCCGAGCGGCCCGCCGGCGGCCAGCAGTTCTTCGGTCACGACGAAACGTTCGAGCTTGGTCTTTTCCTGTCCGCCGTAGCGCTTGGGCCAGGTCATGCCGATGTAGCCACGCAGGCCGCATTGACGGCTGAAGTCCGCGTCGAAGCGGTGCCAGGAGTTGTGCCGCATGGGCATCGTGCCTGCGGCCCGCTGCTCGGCGATGAAGTCGCGCACGTCCTGCCGAAGCGCCTCGACCGACGCGGGCAGCGCGACGCGGTCAAACCGGAATTCGTGCATGGGCCGTTATGAGCTGCCCGTTCGGGCAGCGGCTGTCATCTGTTGTCATGCGCCGATTTTGTGGCGCTCGCCCCGGTTTCGTCCATTAAAAACTGAATGGTGCTTTAAGATCCCACAGATGTATTTTGAGAAATTGGACTGAGGGCCACGGCATGAACGAACAAGGCCTCGTCAAATCCGCGGCGCGCGTGCTCTCCCTGCTCGAGTTCTTCGACGAGATCAAGCGCGAGGCGAGCGTTGCCGAAGTCGCCGACCGCCACGAATGGCCGCACTCGAGCACCTCGGTGCTGATGCGCAGCCTCGTCACGCTCGGCTACCTGCACTACGACGCGAGCGCGCGCACCTACGGGCCGTCGATGCGTGTCGCACTGCTCGGCGACTGGCTCACGGTGACGCCCTTCCTGCACGGCGAGCTGATGCAGTTGCTGCGGCATCTGAACGAGTCCACCGGCGAGACCATCGTGCTGGCGGCGCAGAACGGACTGCACGCGCAGTACATGCGCGTGCTGCAGGGGACCAACGTCGTGCGCATGCACTTGCACATCGGTTCACGCCGGCCGATGCTCAATTCGGGCACCGGGCGCATGCTGCTCACGGCGATGGACGAAGCCTCCATCCGCCGGCTGATCCGCAAACACAACGCGCTCCAGGAGCCGCCTTTTCCCATCGATCCGGAGGCCGTGTTCCAGCGGCTGGCCGAGGACCGCGCGCGCGGCTACGCGCTGTCGATGCACCAGGTCACGCCCTACTCCGGCGTCATCGCCATGCAGTTGCCGGCGGTCGAAGGCGGCCGGCCGCTCGCCATCGGCATCGCCAGCCTGAGCCAACAGCTGGTCGACCAGGAGCAGCACTACGTGCAGGTGCTGCGCGACGCGGTGCACCGATTCATGACTTTCACAGAGGACACCCATGACTGAAGCCGTGCTGTACGAACAGGAGGGCGGCGTGGTCACGCTGACCCTGAACAACCCCGACACGCGCAACGCGCTCTCGCCGGACATCATCGATGCGTTGCTGCTGCACGTGGACCGCATCAATGCAGATCTCAGCGTGGGCTGCGTGATCCTCACCGGCGCGGGCAAGGCCTTCTGTTCCGGCGGCAACGTCAAGAAGATCGGCGAGCGCGCCGCCGGATTGCCGATCCCGGCCGAGGTGCGCCTGGGCTACCGCCACGGCGTGCAGCGCCTGCCGATGGCGCTGTACAACCTGGAGGCGCCGCTGATCGCGGCCGTCAACGGGGCGGCGGTCGGCGTCGGGTGCGACCTGGCAGCCATGTGCGACATCCGCCTGGCCGGCGCCAGCGCGCGCTTCGCCGAGAGTTTTCTGCGCGTAGGCCTCGTCTCGGGCGACGGCGGCGCGTGGTTCCTGCCGCGCGCGGTGGGGTTGTCGAAGGCCTACGAGATGACCTTCACCGGCGACTTCGTCGATGCGGCACAGGCACTGGCAATCGGTTTGGTGTCCCGGGTCGTCGACGATGAACGCCTGCTCGACGAAGCGCGCGCACTGGCGGGCCGGATCGCAGCGCAGCCACGGCATGCACTGCGGCTGTCGAAACGCCTGATCCGCGATGCGCAGCGGGTCGACCTTGCTGCGTCGCTGGAGATGGCCGCATCGATGCAGGCGCTGGCGCAGCACACCGCCGACCATCAGGAGGCAATGGCGGCGCTGGCCGAGAAGCGGCCGCCGCGGTTTACCGGCCGTTGAGTTCGACCGAACCTTCAAGGTTCGGTCTCTGAATCGACTGGACAACTGCCAGTGAGCGGTGGGTAGGAACCTCCGGCCACCACGACGCGAGTCCCCGTGACCGCCCTGCTTCACGAAGTCTGCTCGCCAGACAAACGCTGGATTGCAAGGACGTGTAGCGACGTTACTTGGAGCATATGTGCGCCAGCCAACCTCGGTGCGAGTTCGGAATCGACAGCGCATCGACCGAGTCCGATGCAATGACAGTCTGCATTTCGAATTGGACGAACGAAAGAAGCGTCGAAGTGCGATGGCGACTTCGAGTCTCCTGAAGTCAGAGGGCATTGATCTGAATAAGGATCTGACTTTTCAGCATCCAGTTGCCATGAGATTGGGATTGGGATTCGCCCCTGACGGTGTGCTCTGAGTGAATCGCGTGTTTGCAAGATCTGCCAAGCCTTGGGCATCGAACACATCTTTATCTCCAGACAGCGCCAATCATCTTTTCCAATTTTCGAGTCAGCTTCCAGTCAGCCAAATTGGCATGAAGAAATGCCAAGTCTTCAGATGCCTTTGTGAATGAACGATTCATTGGACTCGCACTGACACACGGATGTCACCAGCTATTTCTACATTCCTCTTCGACGTGGCGCTTTCGTAATGCGAAAGCACGGCGCCCAAGTGTCTCTTGTAGGTTGGTCAAAACCATCCATAACTCACTGCCCCAAGATATATATGAACATCTTCGACAAAAAAATGTTGCTCACGTCGTTAACGACGGTTGCAGCTTGCGTACTGGCAGCTTGCGGCGGAGGAAGCGACGGAGGCAACAGCTTTTTCCCGCTTACCACGCCGCCCCCTTCCACTACCGCCCCACCGACGGGCAACACCAGCAAGACCTTCAGCGGCGTCGTGGCCGCCAGCGGTTTCGTGCCGGGCAGCGCCACGGGCATCCCGACGCTGAAGGCCGGCTACTACCAGAAGGCAACGGTCTTCGTCGACGCCAACGGCAACGGCGTGCTCGACAACGGTGAAACCTCGACCGTCACCGATGCCGGCGGCAAGTTTACACTGACGACCACCAGCACCGGAATGCTGGTGGCTGACATCGGCACCACCGCAACGAACACCGCGACCGGCACCGCCGTGGCCAGCCACCTCATCCTGCGCGCCTCGACCGACCAGATCGCCGACCAGGGCACAGCCAAGATCGTCATCAGCCCGCTGTCCAGCGAAGCGCAACGCCTGGTGGAAGCCAACGCCAGCAGCTACGCAACCGAAAAGGCCAACCTCGCCACACGCCTGAATGGACCCACGTTCAACCAGGGCACGGCCGCGCTCACCGACCCGCTGGCAGACGTCAACACCCTGAGCGGCGCCAGCCAATATGCGGCGCTGTATCAGGACAACGAGCTCACCAACCGCTACACCTACGCGACGACCAAGCTCGACCGCAAGGATCTGTTCCCCGACAACCTGGCCGTCGCGGGCGGCGACCCCCGCCTGGTCGGCCTGTCGAGCGTGACCCTCACCAACAAGGACGGCAGCAAGGCCACCCCCACGGTGCCGACGCAAGAGCAGGCACCCATCACCTTCGCGCAGGCGCAGCAAGCCGCCTTCAATGTGGAAGGTGTGCCGGCTTACGACAACATCTTCGTCATCATCGAAGAAAACAAGTCGACCGATGTGATCGTTGGCAACTCGCGGGCAGTGAACATCAATGCCATCCTGAACAAGTACAACCAGCTGAGCACGTACTACTCGACCGGCAACCCGTCCGAGCCGAACTACACCGCGCTGGGCGGTGGCGATGACTTCGGCATTACCGACGACAACTGGATCGGTTGCGGCGCCGTCGGCCCCTACGCGCTCACCGACGTCGCGTTTGCCGGCGGCACGGCCTCCGACGGCCAGCCCCTGCCCGTCCAGAACAGACTCCCGCCGGCGAACAGCGCCAGCCGTGCCGGCTACAGCACTACGGGGGGTGCCGCTTGCAGCGACACTCCGACCGGCGGCACCGTGCACAACGTCCCCGGTGCCAATCTGTTCACGCTGATGTCCAGGACGGGCCGCACCATTCGCACCTACAGCGAGTCGATGAACCCGGGCCAGGATGTGCGCTCCGACAGCATTGCCGATTCATCCGTTACCGCCACCTATGACACGAGCCGTCTGGGCGGTGCCACCAACCTCGACGGCTCCACGCCCAGCCTCACCGGCACCCCCAGCTTTGCCGTGGTGGGTGGCCTGTACAAGGTCAAGCATGGTCCGTCGATCGCCTACCAGAGCGCACGCAACCTGCCCGAGTTCGCGGCCACCAACCGCACCATCTTCGGTACGCAGTATCAGGAAGCGGACTGGCTCAAATCCTCGGCCTACCCGATTCCGAGCGGTTGGATCTATGACCAGTTCAGCAAGGATCTGGCCACGGGCGATGTGGGCAACATCAACTTCATCGTGCCGGACCAGTGCGATGACATGCATGGCGTCGGCAGCGACACCAGCTGCGTGAGCAACAACAACGGCCAAGCCAACGGCGTCGAGCGTGCCGACATCTACCTCGGCCTGACGGTCAAGGCGATCCAGAACTCGGCGCTGTGGAAGAACCCGCACAAGCGCGTTGCAATCGTCGTGATGTACGACGAAGGCGAAGGCGGCAGCAACGGTTCCTGCTGCGGCTGGAACGCGGGCGGCACGAATTCCGGCGCTGCGCCGGTGACCGTGGACGTGAGCGGCAAGGCAACGGCCACCACCCCGCCCGCCAACTACGCATCGGGCAACTTCGGTCACGGCAACTCGATCTTCGGCATCATCTCCAACCAGCAAGACGTGGGCACCGCGAAGAAGAAGATTGCAGACACCGACGCCTACAGCCACTTCTCGTTCGTTCGTACGTTGCAAGACATGTTCCAGATTGCCGACCCGGCCGTTGATGCGTCGTACTTGAACCGTGCCAAATACACGGAAGCGTTCATCACGGCCAACATCGCGGCTCTGCCGGAATTCGCAGGCAGCGCGGACACGCATTTCGACTCGGTGCGACCGATCAACCATGCCTATGTGATCCCGGGCAACTACACCCAGAAGCTGTACGCTGCCGACATCGTCGGTCAGGTCGACAGCCTCACGGGCAAGCTGGAAGGCCAGATCACCCCGCAAGTCGGCCCTGACGCGAGCCAGACCAACGTGTGGGCGACCAGGTAAGCCGAAGACTGACCCCAAAAGCCGGGAGGCCATCCGGCCTCCCCCAATCCCTTTCCAGACGGAATCCTGCGCGGAACCGTCTGGACAGGGCCTTCTGGCTTTCGAGTCCCCGCAAAGCGTGCAAATCGAAGGCGGTTATGGCAGCTCTTGCGAGATGCAACGGTCAATGATGAATCTGGCAATGGACAGGACAGTCCCACTCGGCATGGCGCTCTCGGTAGCGCTATTTGCCTTGATGGCTTGCGATGGCAAGAGCACTGCGACGATCACGGGAAGCAGCACCCCCGGCCCGCGCCAGTCGAGCCTGAGCCTGGGCGCTCAGGTCGGGCAGCTGGCGTTCTTCGACAAGAACCTCTCGGGCGGCAAGAACATGTCTTGTGCGAGCTGCCACGACCCTCAATACGCCTACGGGCCACCCAACAGCATCTCGGTGCAATTGGGTTCGGACATCACACAGAGCGGCGCGCGCGCCGTGCCCTCTTTGCGCTACAGGGATTCGACGCCGCCCTATAGCGACGATGCGCCGAACCCCGACGGCGTGACCTCCAACTCGCCGGGTGGCGGCTTCATGTGGGACGGCCGCGGCACGACGCTGGCGGCACAGGCCGCACTGCCGCTGCTCAACCCGGTGGAGATGAACAACAGCTCGAAGGATGCAGTCGTGAGGGCGGTGGAGAACGGCGCCTATGCCGACTTGTTCAGGCAGGCCTTCGGTGCGGACGTGTTCAAGAACACCGATGCCGCCTTCAACGACCTCGGCACCGCGATCCAGGCGCTGGAGACGGAAGACCTCAGCTTTCACCCCTACAGCAGCAAATACGACCTCTATGTCTTCAACAAGATCGGCGGCACGCTGACGCCGGCCGAACGGCGCGGCGAGGTTCTGTTTCACAGCACCGGCGTCGCCAATTGCTCGGGCTGCCATTACACAGGCGCCAACTTCAATGGCAGCAGCGGCCTGATGACCGACTTCACCTATCAGGCCCTGGGTGCACCGCGCAACGACAAGTCGATCCCGAACAACCCCGATCCGATTCCGGCCAACGACGACCCCAAATACTTCGACATGGGGCTGTGCGGCCCCTACCGCACCGACCACATGCCCGCCACACCAGACACGGCCAACCCGTATTGCGGCATGTTCAAGGTTCCCGTGCTGCGCAACGTGGCGACGCGCGGCACCTTCTTCCACAACGGCGTGCTCCACTCGCTGGAACAGGTCGTCAACTTCTACAACACGCGGGACACCAACCCGGAGTACTGGTATGCCGCCAACAACGACGGGACCGGTGCGCCGCAGGCCAACCCGGGCTGGGCGCTGCAACCCACCCATGTGCCGGGCGCAACGGTCAACAAGTACAACGACCTGCCGAACTCGCAGCAAGGCAGCATCGACGAGGAAGTGCCGATGGGTACTGGCGACGGCGGCGACAAGACGCTTGCCAGCGGAACGCAGCCGCGCCAGCCCGGCGCCACGCCGGTCATGACCCCGCAGCAGATCGCCGATCTGGTCTGCTTCCTGGGCACGCTGAGCGACGGCTACCAGCCTCCCGCTGCACCACCGACCGCCGGCAGGTGCGTGAAGTGACGGCGAACAGGACGGCGGTCCTTGCGCGACGCGCTGGTGGCGTCGCGTCGCTGCTGATGCTGTTGGCCTCGCTGGCGGGATGCGACAACGAACAAGCTCGCTTTCCGAGCCAGGACAACTTCACGGCGACGACGAACGACTACCTCGCGCAGCGCGGACACGCGTGCCTGGGCAAATACGAATGGCCGATCACAGTGGCAGCCGGATCGCACGAAGCCGATGCGCAGCAGATGCCGGTGCTTGAAAAGCTGGGCCTGGTGACCGGCAAGGACGTCGTCGGTACCCCCACGAACACCGCAGGGGCCACCGCGCCAGCCCGCGAGTACGCGCTGACCGATGCAGGGCGCAAGTTCTATCTGCAGGTACCCGTGGTGATACGCACCCCGACACAGACGGTCACGCACCCGGCCGACTTTTGCGCGGCCACCGTGAGCCTGGATCGCCTGGTCGGCTGGGATCCGCCGCAAACACGCGATGGACGCACCGCGACCTCGCTGCTCTTCACCTATCGCATCGCGCCCGAACCCTGGGCAGGAACGCCCGAAGTGCAGCAAGCCTTTCCGTTGCTGGCGCGCGCCATCCAGCGCGAAGGAACGATGCAGGTGCGCCTTGGCGTCCACCTGACGCGGCGCGGCTGGGTCGCGGACGAGCTCGATGAGCACTGAGTCCGCAATCGCCATGTCTTCTGTCGCCGCTACCTCTCAATCCACAAGAAATCCCATGAATTCTCGTTCTATCCGCCCTGGCCGACGCGCCCGGACTTTTATCGAAACCCTCACGGGCATCGCCCTGGTCTGTGCGCTGGCCGCATGCGGCACGCGCAACGATGCCACGGCGCCCACCGCCGAGAATCTCGCCGCCCCGCTGGACGACTACCTGGCCCGGAGTGGCGATCTCTGCCTTGCCATGTTCGACTGGCCGATCGATCTGACCGAAGCCGAAGCCGGCTCCGGCGCGCGCCATGCCGTGCAGTTTCCGGTGATGGAACAGCTGGGCCTCGTGCACAGCACCATCGTCACCGCACCGAAGAGCAGCGAGAGCCCGGACGGCGCAGTCAAAAGATTCGAGCTGACCGACGCCGGTCGCAAGTTCTACAAGCCGCATGCGTATGCGGCCCGCGGCGCCGAACACCCCAACGATTTCTGCGTGGCTCATCTCAAGCGCGAGAAGATCGTCGACGTCAAGCTCGACGCATCCGACGCACACCATCCGCTGGCGGTGGTGAGCTACACCTACCAGATCGACCCGGCGCCGTGGTTGCAGAACGCCGACGCGCAGCGCGTGTTCCCGATGATCACGCGCATCATGAATGGCGCGGGCGGCCAGCAGCAGCTGCGCCAAGGCTTCACGCTCGGCGACAAGGGCTGGGTCGCTCACCCGGGTCCGGTTTGACTCGCGAGGCATCGCAGCCAAGGGCAACCACCGGAACGCGCAGAGTCCACAGACCCCCATGAGCACCGTCGTCCGATTCTCGCCAGACCTGGGCCGCTGGCTCACGCACAACCTCGATGCCGGCCAGGCACCGCATGCGCTGCTGGCGACGATGCTGAAACAGGGCATGAATGAACGGCCTGCGCAGGCCATCGTCGCGGCCTACGTCGATGCGCGGCAACGCGGTGGCGCAATGCCGGCCGATTCGATCGAACTGCCGGACGAGGGTCCCTCCAGGCCGGCAACGCGGCTCGCGCCGGGCACGCGGATCACGACGGCCGACCGTGAAATCGTCGTGCACTCGCGCACCGAAGACCCGGTCTTCGCCTCGCTCGGCAACGTCGTGGACGCCGACGAATGCAAGGCCATCATCGATATGGCACGGCCGCGCCTGAAGCCTTCCACGCTGGTCGATCCGATGAGCGGCCGCAATGTGGTGAGCGACAAGCGCACAAGCCGCGGCATGTTTTTCCGCCTGCGCGAGAACGATCTGATCGCTCGTCTCGACCAGCGTCTTTCGGCGCTGATGAACCTCCCGCTCGAAAACGGCGAGGGCCTGCAGGTGCTGCACTACCCGACCGGCGCAGGCAGCGAGCCTCACTACGACTATCTGGCGCCCGTCAACGCGGCCAACCGGGAATCCATCACGCGAAGCGGCCAGCGTGTGAGCACCCTGGTGACCTATCTCAACGACGTGCCGGAAGGCGGCCAAACCGTCTTCCCGCAACTTGACCTGGCGGTTTCACCGATTCGCGGCAATGCCTGCTACTTCGAGTACGGCGATGACAACGGTCACGTCGATACGCGCTCTCTGCACGCTAGCGCACCCGTGACCCGAGGCGAGAAGTGGGTCATGACCAAGTGGATGCGCGGACGCCGCTTTGTGGCCGCTGGCTAAGTCGCGAGGACCTTTGCGAACCCGTGTCGTGGCTCTCGTGGATGACCCGGAACTCGGCGCGATCCCAGGATCGTTTGCAGCTCGATGTGCCGAGGCTGGCGCGCCTGGATGTCGCCCGGCAGCCCGATCGCCTCGGGCCGGGAATCGCGACATCCGCCCTTTGCCGCGCCAGGGCGTCCGCTCACTGGAAGCGGAAGGTTCGCATATTGAGGCCGCGAATCTGGACCTGCTTCAACATCCACTCCGACGCTGTGAAGGTGCCGCTGTCGCCCAGCACGACGATCGCTCCGCTGTACGGCTTCGCGCAGGTGGCCGCAGTCGAGTTCGCGTCCAGCGCGGCACCGGTGTTGCATGCCGGATCGGCGACTTCGCGGAACATGCCGGCATCGCCGGTGATGCCGTCGACGATGCATGCGTCCGGATAGTTGGCGTAGTCGAACCCTTCGAGCGTCTCGCTCCCGTTGTAGTTGTTGCCCACCGCGACGCCGTTTCCGACGGGGTCGCCCGCGGAGAGGCGCCAGCCGGGCGTGGCCTTGGTGAAGGCGATGGTGCTGAATTCGGTGGCGGAGATCTGCGGCGGTGACGAAGCCTGGATGAAGTGGTAGCCCGGCTCGAAGATCACGATGCGGCGCCGCGCGCGCACTTCTGCCAGCGTGGCACTGGGTGCCAGTGGCGCCGGGTTGCACGCCAAATCCACAGTGAGGTTGACGTAGGCAGCAGGATAGAGCACCACGCCGGCGCTGTCGGCTTTCAGTTCCAGCGACATTTCCTGCAAGTCCTTGAGTTTCGTGCCCGCCAGGCCGGGCAGTTGCAGCACCACCTTGTTGCCTGTGCCGCCGCCTACGAATGCGCCGATGGCGTTCGTTCCGGCCGCCAGCTTCATCGAGAGGACGCCACTGGCGACGGACAGCGAGCCTTGGTTCGCTTGCGGCAGTGCGGCAAGGTCAGCCGCCTTCATCACGATGGAATTGGGAATGGCGGGAACGGTTCCATCCGATGACGCCACAACGGTTTCAATCACGGTGTCATAGCTGGTTCCGCTGTCCGCGAGCGACTGCGCCAGATGCTCCATCAAGTCGTCGTAGACATCGCCTGGCGCCGGCTGAAAGCTGGCCGTGAAGACGTCGAAATCGGGCACGGCGTAGCCGGAGGTCGAGAAGATGGCGAACAGGTCGATCTGCGCCTGCGCCAGCTTCGAGGCCAGCGCTTTCAGAGCCGCCTCCCCTGCGTTGTCGAGCGTTGCCGAGTTCGCGCGGGCCGCAACGGCCAGAACCATGTCGGTCAGCGGGGTGACGTTGACGTTCGCGCTGCTCTGCGCCAGCGAGCGCAAGCTTTGTCCGGCTGGCAGCGAACCGCCCGCGACCGCAACGAGACAGGGAAAGTCGGGTTCGCCCAGCGTTACCGTCCAAAGACCAGTTTCTTTTGTCAAGCCGGTGGCGGAGACGTTATTGGAACAACGCACCGTCACGGTGCCGCCCGCCACCGGAGCGCCCACAGCGGCCGTGCCGCTGAGCGTCGTGCCGGCAGGCACCTGAGGGTCGGGCTGCGTTTGTGGGGGCGGCGTCGTGGCAACGGGAAAGGATGCGGCGCTCCCGCCGCCTCCGCCGCCGCAAGCAGAGAGCAAAGCCGCACAGGCGACGACCGAATAAGCGAGAAAAGACCGAATCATTAGAACTCCTGGATCGCCAATTGGCGGATTTTTTCGATATGCGATGTCTGCGGCCGCTATTTCAGTTCCATGAAATTGCTTTCCACCCAGACGTCCTTCGTCATTCAATGCAAACGAAAGTGCTCGCTCTCGCGTCAACTTCTTTTCGCGTATGGCTTGCGATAGAGGGTTTTCGTAAGTACCATCATTTTTTCGATGGTTATAGACGCGCTCTTTTCCCGCGTCGTCCTGGTAAATGAAAGAGACAGAAATGCCGTCCAGATCGGCAAGCGGCTGGAGGAACTCTATGAACTGGGACGCTGTGATCCCTTCCGCCTTGATGGCGGTCCAATGCTTGTAAAAGACCGAGGGGGCCAGCACTTCTTCGCGCCGGGTCAATTCTTGATCGGTGTAATTCCTTATAGTTAATTCTTTCAGGCCGGCAGAGTCGGCCAGTTCGGCCGGCCGGGTTCGGCTGCGGGCACGGCGACAGGCATGGCTGTAGGCACGGTTTGCCGAAGAAGAAGTTTTTCACGGCGACCCCGGATCAATGGACGGGCCTCGAGCCACAACCTTCGGCGATGCCCCAGCTCCAGCCCGCGCCGGATCGGACAGGATCAGCACGGCGCGATAGGCGGCGCGGCCGGCCACCTTGGCGTCCTCAGCCAGGCGTTTCCAATCGCGTTCCAGCTCTTGTGGCGAGGGGGACAAGGGCGTCGTGATCAGCGTTTGGGTGATCTCGAGAAGCGCCGTGACGGAGGTCAGGCAAAAATGCACCGCCGACATTTCGGGCCGCATGCGGTACTGCTCGATCTCCGCGTGCTGCACCGAAACCTGTTCGTCCTCCGGCAGCGCATCCAGATCGGTCGGCCTGAAAAATGGCACCTCCCAGGATTGCTGAAAGAGGGTTGCCATCGCCTTCTCGACCGCTTGGACCGCGCTCTCGATCAAAGTTTCGCCGCTCGTCCCGCCTTCGCAGTGCGCACGGAGAGAATGCGCATTCGATCCATTCCAATGCATCGGGCCCAAAGGGGCCGGTGCAGATAATTTCGACGGGTCCCCGAAACATCGATCCATGAATCCTCCAATTCGCCAAAAAACAATTTACCGAGGAACTATTCGGCTTATCAGCCGGCTTTAATTCCAGACGATTTTTATTTTCTAAAGTTTTGAAGGTTTTTGATTCGCGGTATAACTGCATTGAATGCAGGTGCGAAACGTAACTAGTTGCAACTATCGTGCATAACGTCACGTTCCGCTTCCACGGCGGTCAGGGCGAAGAAAGACAATTCCATGCATGAACCCGCGAATTCTTGTCATTGAAGACAATCTGGACGATCTGGGGCTGCTGCTCGGCCTTCTGCGCGCTGCCCAATACCACGTCACCCTCGCTTTCGAAGGAATGCAGGGGTATCAGCGCGCGCTGTCGGTATTGCCCGACCTGATCCTGCTCGACGTGCAACTCGGCAGCGTCGACGGGTTTGCGGTGTGCCGGCTGCTGAAGGCCGATGCGGCGACGGCGGACATCCCCGTGATCTTTCTCAGCGCGTCGAACAGCCTCGAAGAGCGTTTGACCGGGCTGCGCGCGGGCGCTGTGGACTACGTGCTCAAACCCTTCGAACCGGAGGAGGTTCTGGCGCGGATCGACATTCACACGCGGCTGGCCGGCCACACTGCACCGGCGATCGCACAGGCTGAACCGGTTGAACCGGTCGAGGGCTCGGTCGATCCGGCGGACCAGGTCATCGTGAAAGCTGCCGTTCACTATCTCAAGAATCATCTGGCCGAACTGCCGAGGCTGGCGGAAATTGCACGCCAGGTCGGAACCCATGAGAAGCGCCTGACGAAGGCCTTTCGCCAGGCCATGGGCCTCTCGGTCTTCGAGTTCGTTCGGGTACAGCGTCTGCGCCTGGCCGAGCGTTTGCTGGTTGAAACCTCTGTCGACATTTCTCATATCGCCGCCGAGACCGGATTCTCGAGCGCTGCGAATTTTTCAACGGCGTTCAGGGACCGCTTCGGTGTGTCCCCGACACGCTTTCGCCATCGCCGGGCCAAGACCAGCGACGGCTCCGGGGCGTGCTGATGCGCATGCCATGGCGCTGGCTGCTGCTGGCGATTTTCCTTGCGGCGGCCAGCGCCCAAGCGACCCCTCTGCATGTGAGCGGCAATGCGCACTGGCCGATGGTGCTGGACGATCGGGTCGAATTGCTGGAGGACCCATCCGCCCGGCTGAGCGTCGAGCAAGTGCAGGCCCTGGCTGCGGCACCGCCCGGCACAAAGCCGGCGTTCGCTCCCGCCTCGGCTTCGCGGCTGCAGCCCGGCTTCACACAGTCGGCCTTCTGGGTCCGCCTGGTCGTGGTCAACGACAGCGGGGCTTTTCAGCCGCTGCGTTTGGCACTGGGGTCGCCCCGCCTGCACTTCGTGGACTTCTTCGTCAAAAACGGCTCCACGGCGGACGCGGCGTGGACACACAGGCGTGCCGGTGCCGCACGGCCATTGAGCGAACACGGCGTGAAGAGCCGCGATCCATTGCTGATGCTCGATCTGCAACCGGGTGAGCAGACAACGGTGCTGATCCGGATCGCCGGCGAGGGCAGCATTCAGATCCGGCCCAGCCTTTCGAGGACCGAGGTGCGGGCCGCGAGCGAACTTCGAAACACGTTGATCGATGGCTTGCTGATTGGCGGACTGTTCATGCTGGCGGCCTATTCACTGATGCTGTCTGTCCTCTCGCGCAGCTGGGAGTCGCTCGGGCAGGCAGCGGCGTTCGCGACACTGGCCCTTTACGAGACTTCGTATCGCGGGCTCGGCAAGCTCTATCTGTGGCCTCAGAGCACAGACTGGAGTGTCCGAAGCCCGGGTGTACTGGGCGGCGCATGCGCGCTGGTTCTGATGCTCTATCTGAACAGCCTGGCGCGCCAATCGGGCGACAAGCTACCGGGCACGCGCATCTTCGCCGTGCTGGCCGCGGCGCAGGTGCTGACAGTCGCCGGCATGCTGCAAGGCAATTACTACGTCTTCGCGCAGATCAGCCTGTACACGGTGCCCCTCATCGCTGTTTATCTCGTCGTTGCAGGTTTCTCACTCGCTCGGCGAGTTGAACTGGACCGCTGGCTCTTTCTGGCCGTCGTCCTCCTTGCACTGGCGAGCATCGGCATGCGCACGATCGAGGTGGTCGGCGCCACGCCATTGATTATTCCTGGCGCCAACCCCTATGCGAGCGGCTTCTCGCCCGCGGTCGTCGCGCTCGCTGCATTGATGGCGTGGATCAATCACCTGTCCCGGCGACGGCAGACAGCGCAGAAAGAACTGATCCAATGGCAGACCCGGCATCAGCGCGAACTGGAGCAGGAGGTCGATCGCCAGACCGGTGCGCTGACCGAGGCGATGGCCCAGTTGACCGAAACCAATCGCAAGCAGATGCGCATCATGACCTACGTCGCGCACGATCTGCGCTCGCCGCTTGCAACGATCGTCGGCCATGCGCGTGCGCTGCAGGACAACCTGGACGCGGCGCAGAAAAAGCTCGCGCTGACCGTGGAACGCAACGCGACGTACCAGTTGACACTGATCGACGAACTGCTTGAATTCGCGCATCCCGAACTGCGAATCCTGGAGGTCCAGCCCACGCCGGTTCATCTGCCGGGTTTGCTCGACGACATCGAGCTGCTCGCCGCCGAACTCGCTGGCCGCCATGGCAATCGTTTCTTGCTCCGGCGGGAACAACGTCTTCCGCAATGGGTGTTGCTCGACGGCAAGCGGGTTCGACGCGTGCTCACGAATCTTCTCGAGAACGCCGCGAAATTCACGCGCGACGGGACAATCATACTGAGCGTTCGTTCGCGAGACGATGGGCCGCACCACGTGCTCTTTTTTGAGGTGGCCGACACCGGCATCGGCATCGCGCTCGAAGATCAGGACCGGATCTTCGAAAGCTTCGAACAGGCCAACGCCGACCGGCGCGGCCTGGGCCTCGGCCTGTTCATCGCACAGCGCATCGTGGGCCGCATGGGCGGTGCCCTGAAACTCAGCAGCTACCCCGGTCGAGGCAGCCAGTTCTGGTTTCATCTGGTCGTGGCCAGGGCAGAGCCGCCGCCATCGCGGGTTGTGCCGGCCGTTGCGGCATTGCTGCCCGTCGATGAAGCGAACCGGCCGCCCACCGACATGCTGCGGGAGCTTGCGCGCCTGGCGCAGGGAGGGCAATGGAGCGACATCGAGAACTGGACGACCCGCACGTCAGCTTCGCATCCTCCATACCGCCAGTTCGCGGAACGAGTCCGTACCGCCCTGGAGGACCTCGATTTCGACGAGATCCAGCGCCTGGCGTCGGGGCACGACGGTCCGCCCGGGTGACGGGCGGGCTCGGCAAGTCGAAGAGAGAGAACAAGCCGCCCACTACGGCAAAGCCTGAGCGGAACGCACCGCGTCCCGTCCCGAGGCCTTGGCTGCGTAGCAGGCCCCATCGGCTGCGCCCATCCAGTCGGCGATCGAGGCGCGGGTTGCATCCAGTTCGGCTACGCCGAGACTCGCGCCCACTTGCAACACGCCCTGGCCCCACGGCAGTCGCACCTCGTTGACCGCCCTGCGAACATCGTCTGCGATGTCCAGAGCCGCCTCGTGCGAACAACTCTCGAGGAGCAACGCGAATTCATCTCCCCCTATGCGCGCGACCAGGTCGCCAGCGCGCACCCGCCCCATGATCGCCTTGGCCACGGTCAGGAGCATCAGGTCGCCCATCAGATGACCGGCCGTGTCGTTCACCGGTTTGAAGCGGTCCAGGTCGATGAAGACCATCGAGGCAGGATGAGACGCCGGAAAGGTCTCTATCAAGCGACCGGCTCGCAGCTCGAAAGCCTTGCGATTGGCCAGCCCCGTCAACGGATCGTGCGAAGCCGACCATTCGAGCAATTCGCGTGAAGCCCGTATCTCTTCGACATCGCTGAAGGTCCACACGGTCCCGAGCGTCGTGTTGTTCGCATTCACCGGACTGCAACGCAATGCGGCCCAGAAGCTGGTGCCGTCGCGACGGCGCATTTGCCACTCGCCGGCATAGGTCTCGCCCGAACCAAAAGATGCGCCTTGCTGCGCAAGGAAAGTCTCGAAGTCGACTTGCGACCAGAACCGCGCTGCAAGCTCTTCGTTCAGGAGGTCACTCTCCAGGCCTCCAAAAAGTCTGCAGAACTCCTTGTTCAGCAATTCGAACTTCAATCCGTGTGCAAACGCAATGCCCATGGGCGCTGCGCTCATGACCGATGACAGCTTGCTCATGGTCTGCGCATTTTCCAGTTCGAGGCGTGTCCGATCGATACCGACCGTGCGCAGCACCTTGCTCAGGTTGGCAATCTCGCCGCTCGCACGCGGCCAGCCTTGTTCCGGTGGAAGGGCTCGGTCGAACATATGGCTTGCGCGGTGTTCCAGCAGGCCCAGCGGCCTCAGCAGCCACCACAGCACGGCAAGAAGCAGGGGCATCAATCCCATGAGGAGGGCCACTGCGCTGACCAGCGCATCGATCCGGGCCTCGCGCAACGGCGCGAGCAGATCGACCTTGCTTCGAACGCGCCAGATCATCCAGTTCGGACCGGGCACGCCTGCCGCGCTGACCAGTTCGTCGGGCTGCGTCAGCGCCAGTCCTGTCGGCTCCGCGGGTGCTCCATTGTCTCGCCATGAAGCGAAAGCCGCGGCCAAACGAGGTTCCCCGGACAACGACCTCAGAAGATGCGCCCGGTCCGGATGCGCCAGGATTTGCCCGAGTTCGTCGGTCACGACCACCATCGTGGAGGAGTCCTCACCCTGGCTGTCCACCAGCCCCTCCAGAAGGTCCCGGCTGTCGAGCCGCACCGTGCCGGCCAGCACCGCGAAGACACCTTTCCCGTCGCGCACAGGCTGCGCAAAGACAATGAATGGGGCGCCGCTGATCGTGCCCGGCAGTGCCGAAGAAATCGTGCTTCGATCGTGCACCACGGCGTCCTGAAAGTAACGGCGCTGCAGCAGGTTGAGTGCCGGGTGGCTGATCCTCCCGCCGTCCATGAAGATACGAACGCTGCCGTCGGCCGTTGCGGCGAAGACGTTGGTGAACATCCGCTGCAGAGCGCTTTGGCTCTCTGCGAAGCGGCGCAGTGCGTCGTTGTCTTCGATCGTCGCCCGGCCCAGCTGGGTCGCAACCGAATCGAGGGCGCGCTGCAGTCCGACGACCTGGCCGGACAGACGCGACGCGGTACTGGCTGCTTCGTTGATTTCGCGCCGGCCCTCCGCTAGAAGGGTGTTGCGCTCGGCGCTCTGCACGAGGACCACCGCACTGAGCCCGACGGCCAACACCATGGCGATCATCCCGCCGGCCAGGATGCGAGTCTTCAGCGAAGTCAACATCCGCGCTGCGAAATTCCGCGCGCCCTTCATGTCGCTTTTCCTGAAGTCACGCGACGCCGTTCGCGTGCAACTCCAGTTCGGCAACCACCTGCTTTGCGAGGAACTGAAGCAAGTCGAGTTGCGCTTCATCGAGCTGGTGCGGCAGCCAGTCGAGGACGCACAGCGTCCCGACGGCACGGCCCGACCGGGTGACAAGCGGCGCCCCGGCATAGAAGCGAATGCCCAGGTCGCCCACCACAAGCGGGTCGTTCCGGAATCGCTCGTCCTTGGTCGTATCGCTCACGACCATGACCTGGTCCGGTGTCTTGATGGCGTGAGCGCAAAAGGTGAATTCAAGAGGCGTCTCCTCCGCCTCTGTCGTCTCGGTGCCATCGGTGGACTTGAACCGCTTTTGATCGGTGTCGACCAGCGACACGAGGGCTGCCGAGGTGCCGCAAATCCGCGCTGCAATCTTCGTCAGGTCGTCATACGCCTTGTCGGCCGAAGCATCGAGAAGCTTCAGCCTCTTGAGCTCGACAAGTCTTGCTGCTTCTGAATGATTCAATCTGGAGCCTTTGGTCTGCCGGGCTTCATGCCGCAATGTGATCGCAATACGATCGGTTACTGGCCGAATCGGGAGATCTCGAAAAAAGCTTCGGTCTGTGGCCGCTCTTCGTTGTTCAGCACCGCCGCGGCGTGCTCGGCTGCATCGCTGGCGGCCGCGGCATCTTCGGCACATCTCCCGAGCAAATTGGCCCGCGCTTCGCCGGAGAGGTCCGCAAAATCTCCCATGAGCTTGGCACTGACTTCCATGGCGACGCTCGAAGCACTGAGGCACAAATGGATGGCGGCGCGGACCCGATTGCCCAAATCATGGTCGTTCGCGTTGTCCCGCTCTGCTTGTTGTTCACTGGCGGAAAGACCACCAAACTCCGTGATGCTGATCTCGGGCGGAGATTGGAAATCGACGTAGCGCGACATCACGAGTTCATCGAGCATGGCCTTCGCCTTTTTCAGGGCTTCCAGGTCGGGTGATTGCATAGTTGTGTCCATGGGATTCGTGGAATGGAGAGCCATGCAATGTTTGCGCTGAACAGCCGGGCGGCGCGTGGTCACTCGCCGCTCACGCGCGTCAGGAACAGTGTCATTTTCTGATCAGTGCCCTTCTGGTTCATTGTTTCGCGATGGGTGCCGTCGTCGATGGACTCGATGCCGACCGGTTCGGACGAACTTAAGTTCCATGTATCCGACAGCATGGGCGTTGCGCTGGATGACGGGCTTTGAATGAGCGTCCAAAATGACTGATCCAGCCGCACGCTGTGCAAATTCACATGCATCGAAAGCCCGCAGCAAGGAAAAGTTGCGGTTGGTGGCCCGCGCGGCTTGCGTTCAGGCCAGCTGACTTGGGCTCGCATCCCCGACGTAGCCCCGTTCCAGCCAGACCTTCAATGCCTCGGGGCGCATAGGTCGAGCGAACAGGTAGCCCTGGACGGCGTCGCAGCCACAAGCGACGATCAGATCGAGCTGGGGCTTTGTCTCGACGCCTTCTGCAATCACGACGAGATCGAGCGCATGGGCCAATTGGGTGATGGCGCCGAAGATGGCGGCGTCCCCTTCGCTTTCCGTCGCATTGACAATGAAGCTTCGGTCCAGCTTGACCGACGTCAGCGGGAGGCGAGGCAGCTGCGACAGCGTGGAGTACCCCACTCCGAAATCATCCATGGCCACCCGAAAGCCCAGGCGCCGCGCCCGTTCGAGTGCCCGCACGGCAGGCTCGGTGGCGAACACGCTCTCCGTTATTTCGATGCAGAACCTGTCGGGAGACAGGCTGTGCTGCCGCAGCAGGTCGACCAGATCACTCACCACATCACCATCGACGAATTGCGCTGACGACACATTGATGTTCATGAGCGGGCAGCTGCCCGGACGGTCGGCCTCCCAGGCGGCCGCCTGGCGCACCGCGATCTGCATCAGCTTGTTGCCCAGGGCGACCATCAATCCGCTCGCTTCGGCAATCCGGATGAAACGATCGGGCGCGATCGGTCCGAGACGTGGGTGTTCCCACCGCGCGAGCGCTTCGACGGCAAGGATTTGATGGTCCTTTACGCGCACCACCGGCTGGTAGTGCAGGCTCAGTTCACCCTCGCGGCGCAGTGCCTCGTGCAAGTCCTGCTCCAGCTCGATCTGCAGCTTGCGCATTTCATGCATCTCCGGCGCGAAGACGACACTTCGGCTCCCTCCCAGATCCTTTGCGACATGCATCGCATCGTCGGCTGCCTGCTGGAGATCCGCGCCGGCCGAACGCTCCGCGTGCGCGATGCCGACGCTGGCGGTCAGCCTGAATCTGCGGCCCCTGATGTCGAAAGGCGTGGCAAGCGCCTGGATGGCCGCGGCACCCAGACGTTCTGCTTCGGCCAGCGTGGTTCGAGCGCAGTAGATCGCGAACTCGTCCCCTCCGAGCCGGGCGACCGGCTGGTCGCCGGCGACACGGCGAAGACGGCGGGCCGCCTCGACCAGAAGCCGGTCGCCTTCCGCGGGACCGAAGGCTTCGTTGACAGTGCGAAAACGGTCGAGATCGATCAGCAGATTGGCTGCGGCCTGCCGCTGACTCCCGCCTCCATTGCCTGCACTTCCTGCACTTCCTGCACTTCGCAAACGCGTGAGCTGGTTGCGTGTCAGCAGTCCCGTCAAGGCATCGCGCGTGGCAGTCCTTTCGAGCAGGCGTTCCGCCAGGCCACGGTAGCGGTCCAGCTGGTCTGCGCGCATCGTGATGACCGTCACGATCGCCCATGTCAGCGCCAGAATAATTGCCGTCTGGTAGACGAGCAGCGCGCCGTCCGCCGGCAACGGAATTCCCGGTGCGTCGATACGGCGGGACATGACCCACCCCATGGCCAACATGAACGCGGTCGAGCAGCCGAGCAGCACCCGCGCCAGTCGACCCGGGGCCGAGGACGCCGTCAGCGCCCGCATGAATCCGTGCCTGGGTGTCGCAAAGAGCAGTGCGACCGCCAATGAGCCTGTGCCGAGCAGCGTCGCCGGCGCGATGGTCCCGTGAAAGCTGCGCAGGCTGGCCAGATACCCCGTCACTGCCATGAACAACAGCCCGAGCGCGCTTGCCGCGAAGACTTGCGAAAGCACAGGGCGGCGAGCCCAGCGCAATACCTCGCCAAATCCCAGCAACAGGAGCGCCCAGGAAGCTGCGATACCCATTGTCAGTGTCTTGCCAGCAGCCCTTTCGGCCGCGACGGTTTTCGCGAACGGCGTCATGGCATCGAGCAGCCTGGCGCCGGACAAAGGCACGGTCACCCTGATCAAGAGAAGGACGATGGCGAGGACGATGGCGCCACGTGCGGCCCGCCGCCAGCCCATTCCCGAGCGCAACGCGCGCGGCAACAGTCCCAGTCCGAGAAGGACGATGCAAAGCGCGGTGTAGGGATGGGTGGCCGGCAAGTCCGGGCGCAGGCGCCAGGCCGGTTCAAAGTGGACGGCGTATCCCGCCAGAACAAGCATGCCGACCAACGTCCCCACAGCGGCGCCAACCAGGCGAAAAAGCGGGCCTGACTTGAATGCCCGGTCGATGCTCAAAACCTCCGCGCCGAAGCGTGGCAGTTTCAGGATCCGCGTGCTGACTCTTTCCATCCGAGCTCCTGGCAGACGCACCGTCCCTGCTTCCACCCTGTCGATGTGACGAAACTGTCGGCAAAGCCGCCAAAGTCGGGCGTCTTGCGTGAGAGCGGGTGAATACAGATGTACGCGCCACGGCAGTCTAGGGCGCTTGCGACATTCTCGCCAAAGCTTTCGATGTCATCCGCGGGAATGCAGATGAATCAGGATATTCCTCGCCGCGCCGACACCCATGCCTCTCATGCCCTGGTCGGTCGTTCCGCCGATGTGCGGCGTCAGCACGCAATTCGGCGTGGTGAGCCACGGAGAATCCGACGACAGCGGCTCTTCGGCAAAGCAATCCAGCCCCAGGCTCAAGCGCCCTGCTGCCAAGGCGTTTTGCATGGCGCCTTCATCGAACAAGCCGGCGCGGGCGGTGTTGATCAGGATGGCCCCGGCTTTCATCAGTGCCAGTTCTTCCGGGCCCAGCATGCCGCGCGTCTCGTCGTTCAAGGGGCAATGCAGGGACACGACGTCGCATTCCGACAGCAAAGTTTGCAAGCCCACCGGCGTGACGCCGGCCGGCAGAATGCTTGCCGAAACATACGGGTCGTACGCGACGACCTTCATGCCTATCGCCATCGCAATCCGGACCACGCGGCTCCCGACCGAGCCGCAGCCGATGACGCCCAAGGTCTTGCCGGCGAGTTCGACACCGGCGTAGCCGTCCTTGTCCCACATCGCCTGCCGCATCCTCGCGTCCAGCCAGGGCACTTTTCTTGCGCAAGCCAGCATGAACCCGATGGCAAGTTCCGCGACGGCCTGGCTGTTGGCGCCCACGGCGGCGGCGACGGCGATGCCGTGCCTTCGAGCCGCTGCAATGTCGATCGCGTCCAGTCCGACGCCGTGCCGCGAGATGACCTTCAACCTTGTGGAAGCCGTCAGGACAGCCTCGGTGAAATGGCCATAGCGGGCCAGGATCGCAACAGGCTGCTCGGTGCGGCACAGCGCAACCAGCGCTTCTTCGCGCACAGCAGCGTCGGTGAAGATCAGTCGATAGTCTTTCAAAAGCCCGATGGCTTCCGGATGGACCGTGGGCGCCGTGACGAGAATGATGTCCATAGAGGAGTGAAGCCTTTCAACCGGGTGACCTGAAACGGTCTACTCGGGTTTGATGTTGGCGTCCTTGATGACCTTGGCATAGCGCGGCACTTCGCTGCGCAGATAGGCGGAGAACTCTTCAGGCGTATTGGCAACGATGTCCACGCCCATCTCGCCGAACCTGCTGCGCAGTTCCGGGTTGCCCATGACCCGGACAACGTCACGCTGAATGCGGTGCACCAGTTCCGCAGGCATGCCCGCCGGGCCGAGAAGGCCGAACCAGGTAGCGATCTCGAAGCCCTTGACACCCGACTCGGCCACGGTGGGCACGTCGGGCAGCAACGGCGAACGCTTGCTGCCGGTGTTGGCAAGGGCGCGCAGTTTGCCCGCCTTGATCTGCGACACGACCGCCGAGACGTTGCCGTACATGATCGGGACCTGGCCGCCCAGTGTGTCGGCGATCGCGGGGTTCTCTCCCTTGTAGGGCACGTGGGTCTGCCGGATGCCGAGCTGCGCGCTCAGCAGTTCGCCCGCCATGTGCGGCGACGACCCGACGCCGCCGGAGCCGTAGGCGATCGGCGCGGGACTGTGCTTGGCGAGTTCGACGAACTCGGCAAACGTGTTCGCCGGAAAGCTGGGGTTCACCACCATGATCGTGGGCGTCGAGCCCATCAGCGTGATGGGACTGAAGTCGCGCAGCGTGTCGTAGTTCGCCTTGCCATACATGGCGGGCGCCACTGCGAGGCTGGTCTGCGGCGAGACCAGCAGCGTATAGCCATCGGGTGCCGACTTGGCCACGGTGTCCGCGGCGATCATGCCGCTGGCGCCCGTGCGGTTGTCTACGATGACCGTCTGGCCCCAGGCCTCGGAAAGCCGCTGCGCCACGAGGCGGCCCACCAGGTCCGTCGTGCCGCCGGCCGCGAAGCCGATGACGATGCGCACCTGCTTGGTGGGCCACGATTGCGCGGCCGCGCCCTGCATCATCAGCAAAGGCGTCGCGGCGAGCACCGCGATCCATAGTCTTTTCATGTCTGTCTCCTGCTTTTTTTGAAACTCACTCGTCGGTCCAGTGAAGCTCTTTCAGATCGCACTGGCGGGCGGCGACAGGCGCATGAGGCACGCCGGCGTCACTTCGGCCAGAGTGTTCAGCCCCATCAATCCCATGTCGCGATCGATCTCGGTATGAAGGATGTCGATCGCATGGCGCACGCCCGGCTCGCCTGCGAGTGCCGCGGCAAAGATGAAGGGGCGACCCAGAAATACGAAGCGTGCGCCGAGTGCCAGCGCTTTGATCACATCGGTGCCGCGCCGGATGCCGCCATCGATCATCACGGGCAGGTCCGGGCAGGCCGCCACGATGCCGGGAAGCACGCGCAGCGGCGACATCGCGCCATCGAGCTGCCGGCCACCATGATTCGAAACGATGATGCCGTCCGCGCCGTGCTCGCGTGCCAGCCGTGCGTCTTCATGCGACAGCACGCCCTTGACGATCAGCGTGCCCGGCCACATGCGCCGCAGCAATGCGAGGTGCTCCCAGCCGATGTGCCCGCGCTCCGAATAGCTGCGCAGTACGTTCGGAGAAAGGATGGGAACACCGCGGGTCGCGTAGTTGTTCTCGAAGTGCGGCATGCCGTGCCGGACAAGGGTTTGCAGGAACGTGCCGAGCAGCCAGCGAGGGTGCGATACGCCGTCCCATGCCAGGCGCAGGTTGGGCCGCAGCGGGATCGAAAAGCCGGCGCGTACGTTGTTCTCCCGGTTGGCCGCGACCGGTGTGTCCAGCGTGACCACCAGCGTGGTGAAGCCGGCGCGCGCCACGCGTTCGATGAGCGCGACGGTCCGCGGCGTATCCCCCGGCAGGTAGGCCTGGAACCATGCGCCCGTGCCTTCCGCGGCGACTTCTTCCATCGGGATCAGGGACGAGCCGCTCAACACCATCGGAATGTTCGCGGTGCCGGCCGCACGGGCCAGCGTCAGATCGCCGCGATAAGCCGACAGCGCGCTCAGGCCCAGCGGTGCGATGCCGAAAGGAGAAGCCCACGTCTTGCCGAACAGGCTGACCGCCTGGGAGCGTCTGGACACATCGCGCAGCACGCGAGTGACGAGGCCGTACTCGGCGAACGAATCCCGGTTGGAACGAAACGACCGGCCATCCTCCGCCGCACTGGCAACGAAGGAGAAAACGGGACGAGGCAGATGCGCGCGCGCAGCCGCTTCGAGATCGTCCAGCGAAAGAACGCGCCGCAGCGCGCGCGGCACCACGGCGGCCACACCGGCATTGCGATCGCTCGCGGTCGGCCGGTCGTCGTCGACGGAAATCGGGATGCCCTGGGAAGCCATGAATGGGTTGTCTCCTCTTTTTTATTGTCGGCAATCAATATATGATTGTCAACAATATGAAAAAGATTGTTCAAATCCGGGAAGCGAAGCACGGCCTGCTCGGCGGCGCCGTGCATCGCCGCATCGAGGACATGGTCCTTACCGGACAGATCGCTGCCGGCGAACGCATCAATGAACTTCAGCTTGCCGCGCAGCTCAACGTGAGCCGCGGCCCCCTGCGCGAAGCGCTGCGCGCGCTGGAGCATGCGGGCCTGCTGGTGGCGATCCCCAATCGCGGCGTCTTCGTGAGGAAGGTCGAGCTGGCGGATGCGCTCAATCTCTACGACGTTCGCGCCGGCCTCGCACGCGTCACGGGCCGACTCGTCGCACGCCACGCATCGCGCGCGCAGATCGAAGTGCTCCGGACCGTCTTCGAGCAGATGGACCGCGCCTGCTCCAAGGACGACGTCTCCGACTTCTACGCCGGCAATCTCGCCTTCCACTCGCACCTGCTTTCTTACGCGGGCAACGCGCGGCTGACGACCTTGAGCGAAAGCGTTCGCAACGAGTTGCAGCTGTATCTCCGCGACGCGGTCGTCGGACCGGCGCGGCTGCGCAAGTCGCAGACCGAGCACCGGCAGATTCTCGACAGCATCGTGGACGGCAACGACGAGGGCGCAGCACTCGCCTTCGAGCTGCACATCCTCGCAGGCAAGCAACGCATGCTCGAGTACCTCGGCAGCCGCGGCGAGAGCGTGGCGGCGCTGCGGCTCGCCCCCTGAATCCATCTCTTGCCCCATCTCCTCCCACATCTCCTCCCCGAACTGAAAGCGACAAAGGACAACCCATGGCACATGAACAGATCAATCGCACCAAAGCAAAGCTGGCGGCAGGCGGCTTGGCGCTCGGCATGGGCTTGCGCCAGGCCCGGACCGTCGACATCGCGACCATCGCCGGCACCTGCGACTTCGACTGGCTTTTCATCGACACCGAGCACAACTCGATGAGCATCGACACCGCGGCACAGATCGCCATGGCCGCCATCGCCACCGGCGTGACGCCGATCGTGCGCGTGCCGGGCCACCAGCATTACCATTGCGCCCGCGCACTCGACAACGGTGCGCTCGGCATCGTGGTACCCCATGTCGACACGGCCGACGAGGCCCGCGCCATCGTCGATGCCTGCCGCTATCCGCCGCAAGGCCATCGCTCCATTGCCGGCAACATGCCGGGCCTCGGCTTTGCCAATGTACCGGTCGGCGAGGCCACGCAACGGATCAACGAAGAGACGCTGGTCGTCGTGATGCTGGAGACGCCCAGGGCCATCGACAACGTCGAGGAAATCGCGGCCGTACCTGGCATCGACGTGCTGCTGGTCGGCACCAACGACCTGTGTGCCGAGATGGGGATCCCCGGCGGCTTCGGAGACGCGCGCATTCCGGAGATCTACAAGCGCGTGATCGCCGCGTGCAGACAAAACGGCAAGTACCCCGGCATGGGCGGCGTCTACGACGCAAAGCTGATGGACCAGTATGTCCGGCTGGGCATGCAGTTCATCCTGTCCGGCAACGATCTCGCCTTTCTGATGGCCGGCGCGCGCGAGCGCTCGTCGATGCTGCGGGCGATCGCACGGTGAGCGCCATCGACAACAGCAACCCGGTCGGCTTCGTCGGCTTGGGCGTGATGGGCAAATCGATGGCCCGCAACCTGCTGAAGGCCGGACTGCCGCTGACCGTTTACAACCGCAGCAGCGGGGCGGCGCAGGAGCTTCTTGCTGACGGCGCGCAGATCGCCGGCTCGCCCGCTGCGCTGGCCGCACAGTCGCAAGTCATCGGGCTGTGCTTGCCCGACACGGCCGACGTCGAGCGCGTGCTGTTCGGCCCGGACGGTCTGGTCGAAGGGCTTCAGCCCGGCAGCGTCGTGATCGACTTCAGCACCATATCGGCCCCCGCCACCGTCGGGTTCGCGGCCACGCTCAAGGCGCGCGGCGTGGACATGCTGGACTCGCCGGTGTCCGGCGGCCCCAAAGGCGCCGCCGACGGGACGCTGAGCTGCATGATCGGCGGCGACGCGGACGTGCTCGCGCGCTGCATGCCGGTCTTCAATGCCGTCGGCAAAACGTTCACGCACATCGGCGAGAACGGCGCCGGACAACTGTGCAAGTCATGCAACCAGCTTGCTGTGTTCGGCACCATGATGGCCGTGTTCGAAGCGCTGACTCTGGCGCGCAAGTCGGGCATCGATCCCAACAAGGTGCGCGATGCGCTGCTGGGCGGCTCCGCGCAGAGCTTCGTGCTGCAGAACCATGCCAAGCGCTTTCTCGATGGCCAGTTTGCACCGGGCTTTCGCACCTCTCTCATGCTCAAGGACCTGCGGCTCGCGCATGGCGCCGCGCGCGACGCCAGCAGTTTCGCCCCGGTCGCGGCGCTTGCCGAGCAGCTGCTGGCGGCGCTGACCAACACCGGCCGCGCCGGCCTCGACAGCACCGCGCTCGGCCAGCTGTATGCCGAGCTTTCCGGCATCGCGCCCTGAGCCTGAGCCATGACCGACCCCCGCTCCTTCAGCACCGATGCACTCGCCCGTCACATGCTCGACGTGCGGGCAAGCCGCGCGACGTGCCCTGCACTCATCGCGAGCCATCCCGGCTTTTCCATGGAGGATGCCTACGCCGTGGCGGGCGCGATCGCCGCCCTGCGGACAGCCGCCGGCGAGCGTAGGGTAGGCCGCAAGATTGGTCTGACGCAGAAGGCCGGCTGGGCCGCACTCGGTACCGACGCGCCGATCTGGGGCCACGTCTATGACACGACCTTGAAGCGAACCGCCGGCGGCGCAGCCCGCGTCGATCTGGGTACAGCCTTGGCGCCGCGCATCGAACCCGAAATCGGCTTCTGCCTGCGCACTGCACTCGACCCGGCCAAGCTCGACTACGAAAGTCTGCTCGATGCCATCGAGTGGGTCGCTCCGTGCTTCGAAGTCATCGATTCGCACTTCGAAGACTGGAAGTTCAAAGCGTCCGAAGCGGTGGCCGATTTCGGGGTTCACTACGCGTTGATCGTGGGCGCGCCGCTGCGTCTGCATGCGACGGAGCGCAACACACTGGCGGACAGGCTCGCAGACTGCGAGGTCGAGCTCGCACTCGATGGCAACGTGGTCCAGACCGGACGCGGTGCCAACACGCTGGGCCATCCGCTCGCCGCGCTAGCCGCCCTTGCGAAGGTGCTGGCCGGCCAACCCGACCAGCCGGCGCTGGAGCCGGGAGAGATCATCACGACCGGCACGTTGACCGCGGCTCAGCCCATGGCGCCAGGCCAGACGTGGTCCATGCGCGTCAAGGGACTCGAACTGGCTGAATTGAATCTCGCGACCTGAGCCGTTCGGGCTCACCGTGACCGCGCAGGTGCTTCACACTGTGCTTCGAAGAGCCGTTGCGCATCCTGAGGGGTCGTGCGGCCGAAATAGATCCGCGAGACCTCCGCCTCCCACCATTGCGAGTCTCTGCGGCTCCACGTCGGCATCGGACTCAGCAACTTGCCCACGTAAGCCCGGACGCGCTCGAACGGCACGCCCCTGTCTCGCCACACCGCAGCGGACGACGCTGTAAAAGTAAGCAGCGTGCAGGCCTGCTGCTCCGCGCTGCGGGCACCTGCCTCTTCGCCGGTGCCGGCATCCGGGTCGGAAGCGATGGCGCATTTCGCCCAAGCCCTCGGGCGGCTCCCCTGCACGTTCGTGCTGAAGCACCAGCCTGCGCCGCGCAGGGTTTCAAAGACCGTCTCGCGGCTCACGCACACCATGTCTTTCCTGTCGGTCGTTTTCGCACAAAGGCCGTTCAGAAACCGCTCGACTTCCGCCAGCTTGACGAGTGCGGCTTTTCCGGCGTTGACCTGTGCGAACGCCGACGTCGGCGCCAGCAGATGGACCACGAGCGCACCGCCGGCGATCGCTCTGAACAAGGTGGTGAAATTCATGCGCGGGCGATCATGCCATCGCAACATGGCGCATCCATGACGGCTCCAGCGTCGCGCACCTTCAGTCGATGAAGCTGCCGTTGCTGTTCAGCAAGGTCTGGCTGACGTAGCTGCTGGCACGTCCGTTGGCTTCGAAATCGAATCGCCAGCCATCGAGGTTGGCCGCAACGCGTCGCTTGAACTCCGACAGAACGCGGGCGCGTCCCGGGTTCGGCCCCGCAGAGGCAATGACGGAAGCGGCATAGCGGCCGCCGAGGTAACCGGCAAAGCTGGTCGGCGAGGGATCCTCGTCGAAATAGCGCTGCAGTGCGGCCCTGTAGGCACGCACCACCGCCAGCTTGCTGCCGCGTGGATCCGGCACGACGCGCGTGAAGATGATCGGCACCGACTTGCCCGGGTTGAGCTGCATGAAGGTGTTGGTGTCGACGTCGGACAAGCAAACCACGTAGCGCTGCACTCCCCGCTTGCCGAGTCCGCGCGTGAACAGTGCCAGCTCGATGGCGCCACCCATGAAGAGCAAAAAGTATGGCGCGTTCGGATCGAGCCGGCCGCCCAACGATTCGAGATCGTGATCCGTGGGCACCGTGAGCACCCGCGCCTTGAGCTTCAGCCGTTCGATGATCTGCGCCGTACCCGGCTGCAACGCGGCCTCGTATGCCGCGCTCGGATAGACGATGCCGAGCTCGGAGACGCCCATGGTCGCCAGTCCCTTGAGGACGTACCGGATCTGGTCTTCCCTGGAAGCGAACAGTGCAAAAAGGTTTGCGTTGCCGTCGAAGCGCGAGTCGGCAAGCCACGGCGCGACGTGCGCAATCTCGAGCCCGCTCCGCTCGGCCTGCTTCAAACTGGCGAGCGCAAGGCTTTCTCCGACGGTCCCGATCAGGGCGACCTGGGCAGTGTCGTTCTTGACGGTCTGGATGGCTCCCAGCAAGGCCGCATCCGAGCCGTCGAGCTCGATGAACTTCAGTTCCACACGCAGTCCCGTAGCGACTTTCAGCTCTGCGAACGCGAGCCGGAAACCGGTGGCGTAGTCGCGCGACAGCGCCTGCTGGCTCGGCGACATGTCCATGAGTTGCGTCATTTGAACCGGGGGCCCCTCCAGCGGCCGGCCGACCGGTGCAGCGGCAGCGGCGCGTGTCGAAAAGACCGTCAGGGCCGCGGCGCCGGCGGCGCTGCCGAGCAGTCGGCGGCGATAGGGACAAGGCAAATGCATGGGTCGATGCTAGATACCTTTTGTGACATCGGCGCTGGGGGGTTTGCGTGGCTGTCAGCAGTCTTCACGCGGCGGTGGCACCGGCCTGCGGATCAAGCCTTCATTGGGGCTGCAGGCTCACCGAGCGAAAGCATCAGCCGGTTGGCCCAGTTGAAAAAGGCAGAACCATGGATCACATCCGAGATCGCCAGATCGTCCAGCCCGACTGCGCGCAAGGCCTCGACATGCGCCACGCCGAAAGCGATCGGCGTCGACGACAGCGCGACCGATGCCGCGACGATCGCGTCCCAGCGCACATCGAGCTTCGCACCGACGCCTTCGTCCAGCAGGCGCTGAATATCCGCCGAGCGCGGCGAAAAATGCGAGGCGAAGCGGGCATGCACAGACGCGCAGTAGATGCAGCCGTTGTAGCGCGACGTGGCGGCAGCGGAAAGCTCGCGCTCGGCCCTCGGCAAGCCGGCATCGGGGTTGTAGAAGATGTCCTTGTCGGTGCGTGTGCGTGCGCCGAGGATGTCCGGGTCGCGTGCGAGCAGCATGAAGTAAGGCGACTTGGCGCGCGACGCGTCGACCAGTCCGGCGAAGTGCCGTTCGGTCAATTCCGACTCCGGCAGCGGCTCGAGCCAGGGCAGCCATTCGAGTTCAGCTTGCGTGAAGGCATGGGGCGGCGTGTTGTCCGGATGCGAGAGGGTGCGATGGCTCATGGCGTGATCGTTCAGGCGGCGTTGAGAGAGTGGGTGTCGAGCGCGCGCAAGCCCGCGACCACGCGGATCTGGAACGACAGGAAGGCGACCAGCTGCGACAGCGTCACGATGTCGGTGGTCGACCAGCCGGCGTCGAGCAATGCCTGCAGATTCGCGGCCTTTGCATCGCGCGGATGGAACACCAGCAGATGCGCATGCGCGAGCGCCGCCGACAGTCGCGCACTGAACACGGCGCGATGGGCCTCGCCCGCCGCATAGCGCGGTCCGGGCTGGTCTTCGGCGCTGAGTGGCCCGGCCGGGAAACTCCCGTACGGGCCCGGCACGCCGCTGTTGACGGCGTTCGCAGCAGCTTCAGCCGACACGGCCTTCAGCAAACTCGGCGGTGCATCCTGGCGTGAAAGTCCGTCCGCATAGAAAGCGTTCAGCGCGTTCGGCCCGTGCAGGCCGGTCACGAACGCCGCGACGGCGAAGCGCTCCGCCAGAGTGAACTTCACTTCCGATGGCGTCGCCGTCGCCGCGGGCTCGAACAGCGCGAGATAGCTCTGCTGCGCGTTCAGCCGCGCTTGCGGCCGATGCGCGCGAATGGCGTCGAGCGCGTCGCGCGGCTGAATGCCGAGAAGATGGTCGATCACGTCGGGGATAGTGGTTGCGGTCATGCGATGGTCTGAAGGGGGGAGGGGGATGAAAGGTCCGTCGCCGGTGTCGCTGGTGTCATGGCTGCCGTTGCCGCCTTCGGCCCGATCCAGCCGAACGCGGGCGCGACTTCGGTGGCGATGAGTTCGATCGACCGCAGGATATGGCGGTGCGGCGGATCCACCGAATGCACTTGGCAGACGAGGTCGGTCACGTGCGCGAGCGTTTCGTCGGCACGCAATGAAGCGATCACGTCGGCCGGCGTGCCCACATGCACGTCTTGCCACGCGATCAGTTCGTCCAGCGTCGCGTCGGCACGCGGCCGCGTCGCATCGGTCTGTCGCGCCAGGCTGCGGCGCAGCCCTTCGTCGGCCAGTCGACGCGCGACGGCGCGGTCGTCCGCGACGAACACCGAGCGCGAACCAACGATGCGCGGCACACGGCCCGTCGGCAATGCGGCAAGGTAGGCCTCGATGATCGGCATCTGCAGGTCCGCCAGCGTCGCGTGCGGCGCGCCTGGCAAACGCGGCTGCGTACGCGACAGCATCAGGCCGTCGCCCGCCCGCCCGGCGCGGGTGCCGCCGCTCGCCGAAAAGGTCGCCTGCCAAATGCGGTCGAGCAGTTGCGGCGACGATGGATAGAGCCGGTCGCCGCCTTCCAGCGGCCGTCCCGCCCAGGCTTCGCGCACGACAGCGAGATGCTTCGCGAACACCGCCGCGCGCTGTTCGCTCTCCTGTCCGAAAGCCGTGAACGACGAAGGCGTGCCGCCGGTCCCGACACCGAGCTCGAGCCGCCCACCGGAGATGAGGTCGAGCACCAGCGCGTCCTCGGCCACACGCACCGGGTTCTCCAGCGGCAGCGTGACGATGCCGGTGCCGAGCCGGATGCGCTGCGTGCGTGCCGCCACCGATGCGAGAAAGACCAGGGGCGACGGCAGGCCGCCCTCGGACTCGTGAAAGTGATGCTGCGCCACCCACGCCGAATCGAAACCGAAGGCCTCGGCATGGATGATTTGCCCGGTCACCAGGCGATAACGCTCGGCCGCGGTGGCGTCGTCGAGCAGCCTGCTGAAAAAACCCAGGCGTTGAAGTTTGGACACGGTCGAAATTCCCTTGATGCGCCGCAGAGCGAGCCAGGAAATCGTAGCCAGTCGGGCGCCGCGGTGGCACCGAATTCAGAGGATCGATATGCGGAATTCAGATACCTCGCCGCGCGCGTGACGTGTGCGGTCGCGGAAACGAAGTGCGCTTGATTTGCAGCCCGGTGCTCGCGCCCTACAGGCGATCGAGGCCCTCGCCGCCAGTTGCAGGAAGCAAGACCCGAGACCATTGCCACCTCGGTGTTGCTTACAAGATGGAACCATGAAACTCCCCGAATTGCTCTCGTCCGCCCTGATCGGTGCCGTCGCCAGCGCGAGGTCGATGACGCCCATGGCCAGCATTGCGGTGGCCCGGCTTCTTGGCCGTCGCACGCCGGGACACCTCGTCCTGCTCGACCGGCCTCTGTTCGAGTACGGCGCCCTGGCGATGGGCGTCGGTGAGTTGTTCGGCGACAAGATGAAAACCGCGCCGGACCGCACTGTGTTCCTGGGACTGCTGGCACGCGTGATGAGCGCAGGCATCGCGGGCGCTGCCTTGGCGCCGCGGGGTCAGGAGCAAGCCGGTGCTGCAACCGCAATCGGCACGGCAGTACCCCTTGCGTATCTCACACTGGCGGGCCGTGAGCGTGCCATGGCGCGCATCGGTCAGACTCGCAGCGGTCTGATCGAAGACGCGCTGATCGTTGCCGCCGGGCTCGCGATCGTGGCGCTGTCGGTCAGGCGAGGCCGACTTGTCCGGGAGTGAACCGGCACGCGATCGAAGGTCGGCAGGGAGCGTGGGTTTCAGGCGTGGGCGGCGCATGCATGTCGCATGCGCGTCGCATGCAAACGCTCATACGATACGGAGATGCCCGCATACCCGAGAACCGGCGACCCGATCGAAGCAGCAAGCCAGGAAGCATGCGCAAGATCAGCGCCCGTACCAGACTCCCTCCTCTCCCACCTTCCCGTAGGCCTCTTCGGCGCGGCCACCGGCATCGGAGGTCTCGGTGCTGCGTGGCGTCTCGCGCACCTGCAGTACGGCATGCCCGCCTGGATCTCCGAGGCGCTCGCCGCGCTGTCGATGCTCGTGTTCGTCGCGCTGGCTATTGCCTATGCGGCCAAGGCGGTGATCGCCCCCGGTGCGGTTCGGGCCGAGTGGGCACATCCGGTCAGCGGCAACCTGTTCGGGCTGGTGCCGATCGCCTTGATGCTGCTGCCCATCCCGTTGGTGGCATGGACGCCTCGCCTGGCGACCACGCTGTGGGCGCTTGGAGCGATCAGCTGCCTGATATTCACGGGCCTGAGACTGTTTCTTTGGATGAGTGCGCGCCAGCAGGTCGAAACGGCACTGCCCGCGTGGATCATCTCGGTCGCGGGGCCTCTCAATCTGCCGATCGCGCTGCCTGCGCTCGGCCTTGTCGACAACCTGCACGAACTGGCCATGTTCGCATTCGCGATCGGAATCTTCTTCGGGCTGCTGGTATTCATGCTGGTCTTCTCGCGTCTACTCTTTCAGACGCCACCGCCCGTTGAAGCTTTGCCCGCCCTGCTGGTACTGACTGCTCCTTTCTCGATCGGCTATTCAGCTTACCGAATCGTCATGGGAAGTGACAATGCAGTGGGGCAAAGCCTGTACATGGTCGGCTTGCTTCTGATCTGCGTGCTGATCGCACTGCTTCGGCATCTGCCGCGCTGCTGTCCGTTTCGGGTGTCGTGGTGGGCCGTGAGTTTTCCGCTTGCCGCTGCCACGGTTGCGGCATTGCACTTCGCGGCGGCCATGCCGAACGTCGTCAATCAAAGTGTTGCCGTGCTGCTCCTGGGCATCACGACGTTGATCGTGTTGTGGCTGATGGTCCGAACGATCCGCGGCCTTGTTCGAGGCGAGCTGCGGCAGTTGATCGGCGCTTGAAGTGGCGTTGCCTGCATGGGCGAGTGAGCGACCGAGCGCGAAGATTCGCTTGTTGCCGTATGGCGCAACCCCACTGACAGTTTTCGCATGAGCACATGCTGAAACCTTCGTGGTCAAGCGGCGCGAAGCGATCTAGGCTGCTGCATGACCTCTCCAATTTCCTTCCGCCGGCGCAACATGTTGCAAACCGGTGCCGGCGCACTCGCCGCCGCAGCCGTCCCCACATTCTCGTGGGCACAAGCACCTGCCGCACCCGCCAAAACCGTGCGCATCGGCTATCAAAAGTTCAACACACTCAACATCCTCAAAGGCACCGGAAGTCTCGAAAAAGCATTGGCCGCCAGCGGCGTCACGGTCGAGTGGCGCGAGTTCCTGGGCGGCAGCCAGTTGTCGGAAGCATTGGCTGCCAACGCCATCGATTTCGGCCACGCTTCCGACGGCATCGGCGTCTTTCAGCAGGCCAGTGGCAAGGGCCTGGTGTACCTCGCGGCGGAGAGCCCGTACCCGGGCGGCGTCGGCTTTCTCGTGCCGAAAGACTCGCCCATCGAGACGGTGCGCGATCTCAAGGGAAAGAAGGTCATCACCGGCCGCGGCTACAACACGCAGTACGTCTTGATCAAGGCATTGCAGGCGAACGGGCTGCGCTATGAAGACATCGAGTCCGTCTACATCCTGACCGCGTCCGACAGCGTGGCGGCGTACCAGTCGGGCAGCGTGGCCGCGCTCGGCTTGTGGGATCCGTTCCTGGCCGGCGCCCAGCTCGCGACCGACTCGCGGCTGCTGTTCGACGGCACCGGCTTGAGCGGCAACCGCACCTATCACTTCGCACAGCCGGAGTACGCCCGTGCCAATCAGGCCACGCTCAGGACGGTGTTCGCCGAACTGAAGAAGGCCAACCAATGGGCGCAGGGCAACCCGAAAGCAGTGGTGGAACTGCTGTCGCCGCAACTCAAGGTCGAGCCGAAGGTGCTGGCGCTCGCAACCGAACGCCGGCAGTGCGGCGTGGTCGCATTGACGCCGGAGATCGCGCGCGAGCAGCAAGGCCTGGCCGATGCCCTCGCCGACCTCAGGCTCATCCCGAAGCCGATCGCGGTGAAGGACGCTTTCCTGAATCTGGACCTGGGGCTCGTTTGACGATGCGGCGATGGCAGGCATGACGGTCTCGACCCCATCGAATCACTACGACGCGATCGTGGTCGGCCTCGGCGCTGTCGGTGCGGCCGCGCTGTATCAGTTGGCGCAGCGTGGCGGCAAGCGCAGCACGCGCGTTCTCGGCATCGACCGCTTCGCGCCGCCGCACGACCGTGGCTCCTCGCACGGCGAATCGCGCATCACGCGGCTGGCCATCGGCGAAGGCGATGCCTATGTGCCGCTGGTTCAGCGCTCGCATGTCATCTGGCGCGAGCTCGAAGCGCGCACCGGCCGATCGATCATGACGCGCACTGGTGGCCTCATCCTCGCGCCGCGCGATGGCGCCACCGACCATCACGGCAAGCCGGACTTCGTGCGGCGCACCATCGCCAGCGCCGAGCGCTTCGGCATAGAACATCAAGTGCTCGATGCCGCCGGCATCCGCACACGTTTTCCACAGTTCCATCTGCAAGGCAACGAGATCGGTTACTTCGAGCCCGAGTTCGGTTTCGTGCGGCCCGAGCAGGCCATCGCGGCGCAACTCGAAGTGGCGCGTGCATCGGGCGCGGAGGTGCACGAAGGCGAACCCGTGATCGCGCTCGAAGGCGGTCGAGGTGGCGGTACGGGCGACCAGCCGGTGAAGGTGCGCACGGCCACCGCCACCTACACGGCCGATCGCGTCGTCATCGCCGCAGGCGCGTGGCTGCCCGAGTTCCTCGGTCAGGCGGCGCGCGATGCATGGCACCGCGAATTCGAGGTGTATCGGCAAGTCATGTACTGGTTCGATGCCAGCGAAGCAGCGGGCGACTTCACTGCGGGGCGCATGCCCATCTTCATCTGGATGTACGGCGACGGCCAGGAAGACTATATGTATGGCTTTCCGTCGGCCAACGCAGCACGGCCGGCGCTCAAGGTCGCGACCGAGCAATACACCCGCACGACGTCGCCCGAGGCGCTCGTTCGCGAGGTCGATACGGCAGAGATCAAGGCGATGTACCAGAGCCGCATCGCCGGCCGCTTCCCGAAGATCGGCGGCCGCGCGATCGACGCGCGGGCCTGCATGTACACGGTCACGCGCGACCGGCACTTCGTCATCGACACACTGCCCGATGCACCTCGGGTGCTGGTGGTTTCGGCCTGCTCCGGGCACGGCTTCAAACACTCCGCGGGCCTGGGCGAAGCGATAGCACAACGCATGTTGGGCGAGAGTCCGACCGCCGACCTTCGCGCCTTCGCGCATCGACCCGCTTCAAAGGACAACCAATGAGAATTCTCGTCGTGGGCGCAGGGGCCCTGGGTGGTTACTTCGGCGGCAGGCTCTTGCAGGCCGGGGAAGACGTGACGTTTCTGGTACGGCCGCGCCGTGCCGCGCAGCTGGTTGCGAGCGGCCTCGTCATCCGCAGCGCGGCCGGCGACGTCGTTCTGCCCTCGCCTCCCGCGCTGCTCTCGCATCAAATCAAATCGCCTTACGACCTGGTGGTCGTCGGCTGCAAAGCCTACGAACTCGAAGCGACGATCACTTCGTTCGCACCCGCGGTCGGCCCCGAGACCGCCATCCTGCCGCTGCTCAACGGGCTGCGCCATCTCGATCGATTGACCGAGCGCTTCGGCTACGGCAAGGTGCTCGGCGGGCTCGGCGTCATCTCTGCCGCGCTCGACGAGAGCGGCGACGTGTTGCACTTGAGCCGCGATCACACGCTGGCTTTCGGCGAGCTCGACGGCGTACGCAGCCCGCGAGTCGATGCCATCGCAGCCTCGTTCTCGCAAGCCCAATTCGACAGCCAGCCGAGCGATCGCATCCTGCAAGCGATGTGGGAGAAATGGGTTCATATCGCTACGCTCGCCAGCGCCACCAGCCTGATGCGCGCCAGCGTCGGCGACATCGTGCAGGCAGGCGCGCAGGACGTGGCACTGGAGCTGCTCAACGAGTGCAGCCGCATCGCAGCGCACAACGGCTTTCCGCCGAGCCACGAAGCGCTGGGACGCACGCGCGCGACCATCACCGCGCCGGGCTCGACGCTCACGGCCTCGCTGCTGAAGGACATCGAACGTGGCGCGCCGACCGAAGGTGATCACATCCTTGGCGACTTCTTGCGGCGCGGGCGCTGGTCGACGTCGGACACGGTTCTGTTGCCGCTGGCCTATGCGCAGCTTCGCAGCTACGAGGCACGGCGTGCGAGGGACATTGCGGAGGCTGCGCCGGCGCATCGGCTTGCTGCTTGAACATCTGGACGCCTAAACGGCCGCCCTTCAAGACCCCGGCTGCGCGTACGCCTCTTCGAAGAAATAGTCCTTCCACGACGCCGCCTTGTTCTTGATGACGCCGAGCTTTTGCAGCTCTTCGGCAGACACGAAGGTGCGGTACGGCGACACGGTGAAATCGTTTTCCGGGTCTTCGACGATCTTGCGCACCAGCTCGGATGCGAGCCTGGTCTTCTGCACGCGAATGAAGATGTCGGCGGCCTTCGGCTTGTCGGTCTTGATGAGCTGCGCCGCCTCGACCAGCGCCGCATAGAACGCCTTGTAGGTCTTGGGGTTCTCGTCGTGGAACTTCTGCGTTGTGTAGAGCACGTTGAAGGTCGCGGGGCCGCCGAGGATGTCGTACGAACTGATTAGCTTGTGCACGTTCTTGTTGCCGGTCAGCGCCTGGTAATAAAACGGCGCGCTCGAGAAGTGCGCGTTGATCTCGGAGGCGCCGCCGATCAGCGCTGCGGTGGCTTCAGGGTGCGGCAGGCTCACCGAGATGTTGTCGAAGCGCTTGTAATCGTCCTTGCCGAAGACTCGCGCTGTTTCGATCTGCAGCGTGCGCGACTGAAAGCCCACGCCCGCGGCCGGCACCGCGATGCGGTCCTTGTCGCTCAAATCCCTGATCGTCTTGACGGTCGGGCTATTCGACAGCAGGTAGTTGGGCAACGAGCCAAGCGCCGCCACGGCCTTCACGTTCTGCTTGCCACGCGTGCGGTCCCACAGCGTGAGCAGCGGCGGCACGCCGGCCGACACCACGTCGACCGCACCGGCGAGCAGCGCCTCGTTCATGCCGGTCGAACCCGAAATGCTGGCCCATTCGACCTGCACGTCGAGGCCCTGCTGCTTGCCGTACTTTTCGATCAGCTGCTGGTCGCGCACCACATCGAGGATCAGGTAGCCGATGCTGAACTGCTGGGCGATGCTGATCTTGCCTTCGGCGTGCGAGGCCAGGCTGGCGGCGAGCACGCTCAGACCGATGGCGAGCGATGCAGCCGTGCGCGTGAAGCAATTTATTGGGTCAGATTCCAGGATGGAGAGATGGCGGTAGCGCGTGCTCGAGTCAACCCGCGCGACGCTGCCCTGAAAGCTTGCGCACGACCGCCACCAGCCGATCGATCTCATTGAACGTGTTGTAGAACGCCAGCGACGGCCGCACCGTCGT